>NZ_JAIUMX010000002.1:0-128862 GCF_022565315.1 Cyclonatronum sp.
CGGCCAGAGGCAATGGCCTGTGCAAAAAAGCTGATGCTGCTGAGGGTAGCGCTCACTTCGTCGTGCAGATCGGCCGAAATGCGGTTCCGCATCTGATACTCGCGGGTTAATTTTTTTAAGCGAATGGTGAAGCCGATGTAAAACAGGCTGCCAATCGCGCCAAGGTACAGCAGATAAGCCCACCAGCTACGGTGCCAGGGCGGCAAAACGGTAAAAATGAAAGGCTCAGAGGTTGAAATACCACCGAAGGCATTTCGTGCCTGAATTACAAATTCATAGCGGCCTTCAGGCAGGCTTGTAAAATCGCGCTGGGTTTCAGCTGACCACGGGGTCCAGTCGGCATCAAAACCTGCCAGTTTTACCCGGTATTGGTTTGAGCCCATGAACGTATTTGACGACCACAGGAACCGCATCAAACTTTTGGAGAAAGGAAAAACCGGGCGCATCTCCTGCAGCTCACCGCGAAACTGCTGCACCCCGTCGCGAAAGAGGCGGTAAAGCTGTACGTTAAAGGGCCGTGATGCATCAAAATTATGTTGCGGCACATACCGGATTAGGCCTTCTTCCGTGCTGATCCAAAGCTGACCGTTCGGGTCGGTTGTAAGGTAATTCGACTGAAAGCCCGGTACCAGATTCAGCACCCCGGTGTATTCGGCAAGCTGCCCCGACCCGGTTTGCAGCAGCCCGCGGTATCCGCCGGCAGCCCGCCACCAGATATTTCCCTGCGGGTCCTCTGAGGCCCAAAAAAACTGATGCTCTTCACTGCTGAAGAACTCCCCCCATTCAGGAACAGACTCCATTTCACCGGTTTCGGCATTGAAGCGCATCACCCCGTAACCCCAGGTCAAAAATGATGGCTCACCCTGCAGAACTTTTGGGAGCACCCTAACCAGCCGCCGCAGGTTTCGGGCTTCGGTGAAATGTCGCTGAACAAGTGTGAGTGAAGGCTCACCGTTGGCTTCTCCGGTTTCAAACTGATACAGGCCCGCGTTTTCGCTGCCCACCCAAAGCCAGCCGCGCGGATCACGGATCATGTTATTAATGCTTCCGGAAAGTTCCTCGTCAGTAAAAACGGATCGGGTTGTTTCGGGCTGCAGTACACCATTTTCAGTTTTTACCAGTACCAGCCCGGCATCTGTGGCCATTAAAAGCCGGTGCTCATCCCACTCACTCACAGAGTTAACGGCGGTAAAAGAAGGAAATCGGTTCAATTCACCGTTTCGGAGCATAAAAAGATCACCCTGACATCGCAGGTATAACACACCCTGATGCTTTGTGTATCGGTTACAATCGGGCTGCCGGGACACCTCTGTAAAGATTCCTGAAGGTGTCATTTTTTTTATGCCGGATTGAGTGAAAACATAAAACTCTCCCTCAAACATTAGCATACGCTGCACCAACGATTCCAGACCTGAACGCTTGTCAAATATACGCAGCGGAAGGGATGCATCTACCCGCGATATTCCGTTAAGGGTTGCTGCCCAAATACTTCCCCACGTATCCTCATGCAAGCCGTAAACCGTGTTGTGTATCAGTCCCGTTTCTGTATTAATGATGCGCAAAAGCTCAGCCTGCGCACTGAGATGAATAAGGCCGCTCCGCCGCGTAGCCAGCATAACGCTGCCGTCGCCCAGGGTTATCAGGTTGCTGATCTGAACATCCGAAAGAATATCGGAAGGGCTTGTTTGCCAGGATCGCATTTCGAAACCGTCGTACACATAGCAGCTGCCCGGGTCGCAGAACAAATCCAGTTCCTCCAAAGCTGTGTACCCCCGAAATCCCCGCATCTGCTCAATACCCGCCGGATTCCAACTGTGCAGTCCGCCATCTCTGAACTGCATAAATTTGTGTTCCCTGTCGTAAACGATTATTCCCTCACGGGTAAGCGCCATACGTACGAAAAAAGCCGGCGCAGGAAATAACTCAATTTCACCCTCTTCCAATACGATGAGGTAGCGTTCAGCCATAAAAAAAATACGCCCCTCGTGCTCTTCAACTGCCCAAACGGTACCGATGCGCTTATCAGGGCTTATAAGCCCGCTCAGGCTTTCATAACTTCTGAGCCCCGTACTTGGAGGTGCCATTACATCAACCGGCCGAACCATACCGATTTCATTATTACCGCCCAAATAAATATTACCATCAGAAGCATGTTTTACCGAAAACGTGCTGGCATTCGGAATCAGAAAATGAAGCCAGCGCTCACCGTCGTAAATCATCAGCCCCCCCTGATTGGCAACCAGCAGATTTCCATCGGTATCAGATTCAAAGCCCCAATTCTGAATATGCTGCCCGTAAACATCTGTTCCGTAATTCGTGATGAGCGGAAAACCCAGCCGGTCAGCCTCTGATGCCGCCATTACGGCTTTCTGCATATTCCCTAAAAAAATACAGCACAGCAAGCAGACAGAAAGTCTGGTGCAGCGCTGTTTCAATTCCGTTTTTTTTAATCGGATCATTCCCTGCATTTAATCCATTCTAAGCCACTAATTTTCGTGCAATTATGAATTTCATATTACCTGATTTATTCATCACTCAAAAATAATTAATTGGCAGAATCAAGTTACGTGCCCCCTGATTAATCAGGCGGGTTTATGATCTCAATATCGCCGACTTTTGGCCTGTTTGGCTGCGTTCGGCGAAACTGCAGCGTAACGCTCCCCAAAGAGGCACTTCTGCCTGTTTCCGAAAAAGTAGAAGCCGTTCGGACACCGATCCGGTCTGTTCCGAAAGCAATGATTTCAACTGTGGACCTGACTGCTATGCTGGTTCTGTCTCCTGCCGCAAGCCTGCTGCCAGGATTGCCGTCAGGCCGCAATTCCAGCATAAAGCGGCTGCTATTGGTAATGGAGCAGCTGTTGGATGAAATAAAATCACCGCCAACCCGCTGACTGTTTAACTCATCTGACATTTCGATAACCCAATTACTATGTTTGGTTTACACATACCCCGGTATTTCCGGCGCAACTCGGTGTAAAGCTGTTAAGCGAATATAGGAATTCAACTTAACACCTGCCCGGCGAACGCAATCTTTTCAAAGTTAGCCAATCAGTCTTGTTTTATCGTAATATTACGATTACATTAATCTAATCCATTATCACTCTCATTTCTGCTGCTCACCAATGCTCTACGCCGTATCAATTGACGCGCCCGAAACCAAACGCCTTGCTGAAATAGCCAAAGCGCTTGGCCATCCTGCACGGGTAGCCATCCTCAAAATTCTCGCAGCCCGCAACACCTGCTTCTGCGGCGACATCACCGATCTGCTGCCCATGGCACAGTCAACGGTTTCGCAGCACCTCAAAGCCCTTAAACAGGCCGGGCTTATCCGGGGGGAAGTGGAAGGCACGCGTGTGAGCTACTGCCTCAACCCCGACGGCATCCGTGAGCTTCAGCAGCACCTGAGCAGCATCTCCTCCGATTTAAGCCGCGTATGCTGCTGAGCTGTGTTTAGCCCCCCCTCCCGAAAAAAGAATTTGACTTCGTCTTTATTCATCGTATTTTTACGATATACGATAAATACAAACTGAACGCACAACCTCAACACCATCCCCCTCCGAAAATGATGAACGACTCAACAACCCTCCAAACGCTCATTCAGGTATATGATCCGGCCATGTGCTGCAGCACCGGCGTTTGCGGCTCCGATGTAGATGAAGCACTCGTAAATTTCGCTGCCGACGTAAAATGGCTCAAATCGCAGGGCATTGATATACAGCGGTTTAATCTCGGTCAGGAGCCGCTCGCCTTCAAAGAGCAGCCCGAAGTGCTCAGCCGCCTCAAAAATGACGGCGCCTCCATCCTGCCGCTAATTGTGGTGAACGGCAAAATCGTTGCCGAAGGCCGCTACCCAAGCCGGGATGAAATGTCCGCTCTCGCACTGCCACAGCAAGCGGAAATAACACAGCCCGGAAATGAAGCCCCCAACCTCAGCAAACTTCTTGAAGATATCGAGGCAGCCGTTGCGCACGGCACGGAAGCAGATTTGGTAATCGCTTTTGAAGCGGGCGAGTCGGCCGGGCTTACCTCTCAGGATATGGCCAACGCCATGCAGGCCGGCCTCAACAAAGCACAGCGCCGAATTTCAGTTATTGTAAACACAGCCAATCAGCTGCTTGGTGCCGGTAATTCCTCCGGAAGCTGCTGCACCCCCGGCGGCGGTTGCTGCTAACACCCGGCCCGATACCGCTATCCTTCAATCTTTTTCACACCAAATAAAATCAATATGTTACCCAACATAACCCCCTACATTTTTTTCACCGGTAAAGGCGGGGTTGGCAAAACATCGCTCGCAAGTGCCACTGCCGTTAAACTGGCCGACGAAGGGCATCGCGTGCTGCTTATCAGCACCGATCCCGCCTCCAACCTTAAGGATGTGCTCGAAACCGACATCGCAGAGAAGATTACGCCGGTAAACGGCATCCAAAACCTGCACGCCGTAAATATCGACCCTGAAGCGTCAGCTGAAGCCTACCGGCAGCGGGTTATTTCCCCGCTTGAGGACATCCTGCCCGAGTACGACCTGAACCGCATCCGCGAGGAGCTCTCCGGTGCCTGTACTACCGAGATTGCAGCTTTCGACGAATTCGCGCGCTACGTTGCCGGCGACGGCGAGGAGCAGCCCTACGACGTCATCATTTTCGACACCGCCCCCACCGGGCACACCCTGCGCCTGCTCGAACTGCCCGAGGCCTGGAGCAGCTTCATCGAGTCAAACCCCGACGGCGCCTCCTGTATCGGGCCGTCATCAGCGCTCAAAACGAGTCAGGAGCGCTATCAGAAAGTCGTTGACCGCCTCAAAGATAAAGACGCCACCACCATTTACCTCGTAACCCGTCCCGATACCTCCGCCCTGCGCGAAGCCAACCGCTCCGGACTCGAACTCGAAGAAATGGGCCTCGCCAATCAGCTGCTGCTCATCAACGGCTACTTTGAACCGGTTGATGAGTCCGACCCTTTTGCCCGCGAAATGAAAGCCATGGCCGATGAAACCCTGGCGAACATGCCGGCACGCCTTAAAGGCCTGCGGCAGCTCGTGTTTCCGCTCCGGCCGTACAACCTGCTCGGCCTCGGCCGCCTTCGCACCGTTTTTGAGCCGCTCGACAAAGCTGCGATTCTGGCTGATATCGGCGAAACCGCACCGGCTACACACGAAAGCAGCCTGCCCGATGTAGATGCCCTCGTTGATGACCTCACCAACGGAAAAGATGCCGGCCTCATCATGACCATGGGCAAGGGCGGCGTCGGCAAAACCACGCTTGCGGCGGCCATCGCCCTCAAGCTGGCGCAGCGCGGCTACCCGGTGCACCTCACCACAACCGATCCGGCGGCCCACCTGCTCGATCAGATCGGGGATATCACCCTGCCCGAAAACATTTTGGTTGACCGCATCGACCCGCATGCCGAGAAAAAGGCCTACATCGAAAAAGTGCTGAAACAGCGCGGCAAGGGCAAAACCGAGGAAGAACTCAGGCTTCTGCGCGAGGACCTCGAATCGCCCTGTACCGAAGAAGTCGCGGTTTTCCAGGCTTTTTCGAAAGCCATCCATGAAGCCAAGCGCAAATTTGTGGTGATGGATACCGCCCCGACCGGGCACACCCTGCTCCTGCTCGACACTACGGGCAGCTACCACAAGGAAGTGCTGCGCAACACTGGCATGGACGCCTCCCGCCTCAAAACGCCCTACATGTACCTGCAGGATCCCGAATACGCGCGCCTGCTTATTGTAGCCCTACCCGAAACAACCCCGATTTCTGAGGCCGCAAAACTTCAGGCCGACCTCCGCCGCTCCGGCATCGAGCCCTGGGCCTGGATTGCAAATCAGAGCATGTCTGCGGCCGAAGTCACCGATCCGCTGCTACTTCAGCGCGCCGCCGCTGAGCTGCCGCTGCTTGAAAGCATGAAAACCGTGCACGCCAAACGCCTCTACAGCAACCCCTGGATTCCCGGTGCAAACGTGCTCGAAACCATGCTCCGGAAAGGCGAAGAAGTAGCGTAGTTTCTTTTCGGGGGATGGGTTTCCGGCCCGAATCCCGCTCCCAAATATTCAAAACGCCGTTGCGGCCTGTTCGCAGCGGCGTTTTTTTGTAGGGTGATGGGTTCTGGGACCTGAATCCGGGCTCATGTACATCACCAGAAACTTGCCGGTGATCCTTCCTACGGGGCCTGAATGAAGCCTGATATCCCATTTGTGCTTCTCGTTCCGAACTCAGCCGGGTTAACGTCCCCCCCCGGAAATTCGGTGTGATACCCCTGACCCAAGAGGGCCTCACCCCCGATTTCATTTCAGGGCATTGAGCCCTTCACTCAATAAAAAAAGCGCCGAAGGAAAATTCCTCCGGCGCTTTCTTGTGGTGTGGCGGGTGATGCGATTTGTGAGCGCATCACCCTAAAAAACACACAGATGTTGCAGGGGTTACTTCACAAGCATCATCTTATTGACCTGCTGGAAGCTGCCTGCCTGCAGGCGGTACAGGTACACGCCGCTGGAGAAGCGGCTGGCGTCGAAGGTGACGCTGTGCACACCGGCCGGCTGCTGACCGTTTACGAGAACGGCTACGCGCTGCCCCGCAATGTTGAATACTTCGAGGCGCACATCAGCGGCTTCGGGAAGTGCATAGCGGATTTGCGTGGTCGGGTTGAACGGGTTCGGGTAGTTCTGGCTCAGCTCGAACTCAGCCGGTACGCCGTCAATCGGGCCGAGGCTGGTTGTCGGGTTGAGGAAGGCCACGTCGCCCGTATCGAGTACGGCAAGCAGGCCGAAACTTTCGCCCTGTGATGCATCGAGGAAACCGCTTGCAAGTAGAACCGCTGAGCGGCCGCCGAACATTGAAAGGTCGGCTTCGAAGCTGAACACGGTGGTTTGGGTACCGGCAAGGTTTACATCGAGGGTGTAGGCATCAGCCGGCACTTCGATAAAGAACTCGGTAACATCGGTGTAGGCGAGGTTATCGGCCAGTACGGCGATGTCGCGGGCTACCACATCAACGGCAGGCGCATCGGTTACGCCGTGGTAGATGAGGAACTCGAAGGAGGTGCTGCTGTCAGCGCCTTCAATGGCACCCTGAATTACATCAAGGGTGAAGGCGGTGCTTACGCCGTTCGGGTTCGGGTCGAACGCCGCCGGGTCGAGCACACCCTGTGCAATCACGTAGTACGATTCGCCGCCGTCGAGTTCAACTTCCGCTTCGAATACGGCATCTTCGAGGTCTGCACCGGCAGCGGTGAGGCTCACAGTAAACTCCGTGGGCGCATCGAAGAACGCAGTTGCGCCGCGGAACGGCACGTCGCCGAAGAGCAGCTCGCCGTCAACATACACATCAACCAGGGCAAGGGCCGGGTCGGCTGCGTTGTGGATGATCTGAACGCGCGGGGCGATGGTTGGCTCTTCCAGCTCGAACAGGAAGAACGGGAAAAGCTGCGCTTCTTCGTTAAAGCGGCCAAGTACACCTGAGAGGTTGAAAACGGCCGGCGGTACCGGGCTGCCATCAAACTCAGACTCACCGCGGTCAATGCGGATGTCGTACAGGTTGCCTTCGGCATCAATAGCCTGAACCGTTAAACCGCTGCCGCCCGGAATCGGCTCAGTCGGCCACTGACTCGGGTCAACCAGCGAAACTTCCTGAATGGTTACCCGGCGGCCCTGATCCGCGCCGTCGAACAGCCACTGGCTCTGGTAGTCGGTAATCGGGTTTGCCTCGGGAAGCGGGTTGTCTTCAGAAAGAACGTCGAATTCCAAGGGCTGAATCAGGATTTCCTGGAAACGGTCAGCCATGAAGCCGATAAGTTCAACTTCCTGACCTGCGGCGAACGGGGTATCAGTGTTACCGCCGCCGAAGCCGGGCCAGCGGACTTTCATCCCGCCGTCTTCATCCTGCATGTAAAACTCAGCCGCGTTGAAACCGAAATCGGGAGTTGTAACAATACCGGTTGTGCGCACCACAGTACCAAGAGGAAGCTCGCGGGCTTCATTCAGGGTGGCATCAATGGGGATATCAACAAACAGAGTCCGGCTTTCATTGGCAAGGCGGGTGAGTTCTTCGTTTTCAGCTTGTACGGTCCATTCAATGATAACACTACCTCCCGGCTCGAAACCAAGCGAAAGCAACACCTCGTATGCATCGCCGCTTGTAATCGAAAGGGTTGTAGCGGTGCCGTCTTCATCAGAAGGCAGAGCAAGTACGGGATCGTCAAAACCTTCGCCGGGTACGGTACCAAGCCAAGTGTAGGTCTGCGCGTTTTCGCTCGCTTCCCATTCCACAACGATGAGTTCAGGGTCGTTTTCGAAAACAAAAAGCTGCGTATTATTCGGCGGACTTAAGAGATTAAACGCTCCGGGTACCGGCAGTTCGGTTGCACGCTCAAGGGTAATGGCAAACGGGCTGTTTGCGAGGCGGCTGTCGTCGCCGGCTTCGGCACGCACAGTCCACTGCAGGTTAGCTACGCCGCCTTCCTCTATACCAAGGTCAGCAAGAATGCCGTCGAGGGCAGCTACAGTTACCGTAAGCGTTGTAGCAGTACCGTCATTATCAGCAGGAACAGCGAGCAGCGGCTCTGCAAAATCACCACCGGCTAAAACAGCAAGCCAGGTGTAGCTTTCAGCACCTTCGGCGGTTTCCCACTCGATAACGACTTCGGTTTCGTCGTCACCAGATGTTACAAGCGCAGTACCATCAGCAGGAGCGAGGAGGTCGAAACCTGCAATTGCGGCTTCAGACGGGCTGAAATCGGCCAGATTTCGGGCTGCAATATTCAGACCAGCATTGTTTTCCTGAACGATGGATACGATATCCCATTCACCGGCAGGAATTTCGGATCCTGTGATATCTGATCCGCCGAATACATTACGATGGCGCCCGGTAAAGCCTTCAATACTTGGATCGGTAATCGGCGTTATTGAGCCACCGCCGCCGAAATTCTGACCTGCGTTTTCGAAAGAAACATTTCGAACTACAATCAGAAGTGCCTGGTCATCAAATGAAAGATCAGCAAGCGTTCGCTCTGCAGGCTCCACAACATTACCTGAAGATACCGGTGCACCATAATCCACAAATGGGGTCAGTCTTAACTGTCCCTGGAAAATTGCAAGTGTTCCGTGCAACAGGTTAACATTATCACCGGCCTCATACACGGTTGAGATAATACCGGGCTGATCATCAATCTGAATACCAAAGCCGGAGGCGTCCTGGAAAAACTTTGTGTTCCGGAAGCTGTCAGCCGCAGTGAAGGTTGCTTCACCAGCAACGGCATAGATAGTGCTGCCGGTTTCTGAACTGCGAAGGGCTTCAATATCAGCTACTACCACAGGAGCAACAAGGCTGATGTTCCACTGCTGCTCAGCAAGACGGGTAATCTCATCAGCTGAAGCTTCAACGGTCCACACCAGGTTCGCTACTGCGCCCTGATCGATGTCGAGTGAAGCAAGCACATCAAAAATTGCACCGCTCGTGAGGCTCAGTGTCGTTGCACTGCCATCGTTATCAGCAGGAATCGAAAGCAGCGGCTCATCGAAGCTGCCGCCTGCTACAGTTGCAAGCCAGGAGTAAGAAGTTGCGTTTTCAGAAGCTTCCCATTCGATCACAACTGCATCATCAGAACCTTCAAAAACCGGCAGGCGTGTATTGTTTGGCGGGCTCAGCAGGCTGAAAGTTCCAAGCTCAGGGTCTTCATCATCATCGGAAGGGCTAAAATCGGCCAGGCTGCGGGCCGCGATATTCAGACCAGCATTGTTTTCCTGTACAATTGATACTAAATCCCATTCACCGGCCGGGATTGGTGAACCGGTAATGTCAGAATCACCAAAAACGTTACGATGCCGGCCGGTAAAGCCCTCTATACTCGGGTCTGTAATCGTAGTGATGGATCCACCTCCTCCAAAATCCTGCCCTACGTTTTCAAAAGCTACATTTCGTACCACAATCAGCCGTGCCTGATCGTCGAATGAAAGCTCACCCAGAGTGCGCTCAAGCGGCTCAATTACATTTCCTGATGTAACGGGCGCACCAAAATCAACAAACGGGGTCAGGCGAAGCTGCCCCTGAAAAATACCAAGCGTACCATGCAGAAGATTTACGTTATCGCCAATGTCGTATGTCGTTGAAATGATACCCGGCTGATCATCAATTTGAATTCCGAATCCGGAGGCATCCTGGAAAAACTTGGTGTTCCGGAAGGCATCGCCGCCAATGAAGGTAGCCTCAGAAGCTACTGCATAAACCGTACTACCTGTGGCAGCACCGCGAAGTGCTTCAATGTCAGTAAGGATTGCGGGTGCAACCAGACTGATTGACCACTGCTGAGTGGCAAGCCGTGTTTCTTCACCATCGGATGCGCGCACCGTCCAAACGAGATTGGCAACAGTACCCTGATCGATATCAAGGGAGGCCAAAACATCAAAAATAGCGCCAGATGTAAGGGAAAGCGTAGTTGCAGTTCCGTCGTTATCTGCCGGTAATTCAAGAAGTGGGGTATCGAAGTTTCCGCCGGCAGCAACAGCAAGCCAGGTGTAGGAGGTTGCGTCTTCTGCTGCCTCCCATTCGATAGTTACGGCATCAGATGAACCCTCAAATACGGGTAGGCGTGTGTTGTTTGGGGGGGAAAGAAGCGAAAATGCCCCAATCGGATTTGGTTCGCCGCCGTTATCATCATCAAGCCTGAATAAGCTAAGGTTTTGTCCAAAAGCGGTTGCATAAGCCACAAAGCGTGGTGAGCTCGGATTGTAACGCAACGTTCTGGTGGTGATCGCAGCGTTAGTTACCACAAACTCACCATCCGTAAAGTTGATATCCCAGCGCTGGTTATCGGAAGTCACTTCCTCAACAACCTGAATGTTGTTGGAACTTCCGGTGTAGGAAACAAAACGCTGAGTTGCTTCACTAAAAATGGTCCATGAATCACCATCGGCCTGAATAAGCCATACATCGGCAATGTTCGGATTCTGCAGAACACCATCGACCGGCGATACTGCGGTTTCCGGCAAAAGCGTACCCGTATGGGCGCTGTTCATGGCAAACTCTCCCGGTGCATTGGTTACAACGTAGTAACCGTCTTCAAGCTCAGTAATACCAGTTAGCTGCGTAAATGCGCCCGAACCGGTGTACTGTGCCTGAACCTGAATGGCAAAACCCATAAAAAAGAAGGGAATCAGCCATAGAAAAGACTTGGAGAATCGCTTCCCTAAGTTTTCAGTAACATGATTAATCATAGTTCTTTTATTTGTTGTGAGATGACTTAAACACGGACACGGTGACCGTGCGGATTGCAAGAATGATTCAAACCTGAAAATACCACCGCACTATTACGTGAGTATAAAGGCGGTTTAGCTAATTACTTTGGCAACAAAACGATAACGTATGGAGCGGATGATTAAAGAGGGCTGATATTCTAATATTGCAATTTACGAAATTAGAACTATTCCTGAAGCCCTACTTTATTCTGAATCAAATAGTTAGAATGCATTGCTTCCGGCAGATATTATTACTTGACAAGGGTCATTTTATGCGTAAGAACCAAATCATCGGATTGCAGCCTTACAAAATAAAGACCGCTTGCAAAACTACTGCCATCGAAGCGCACCTGGTGTCGGCCTGACTGCACAGAACCATTCACCAGTGTCGAAACCAGCCGCCCCATCGAATCAAATATTTGAAGCCTTACCTCGGCTGTTTCCGGCAAATCGAAAGTGATGTTAGTGACCGGATTAAAAGGATTCGGATAATTCTGATGCAGCACAATTTCCCGCGGCACTTCCGGCGCAGGTGCGGTACTCACCGGGCTCTCCACAAAAAACGGAATAGCTTCGCTCCAGGCAGCTTCCCCGGCTTCATTTACCGGCCGCACCCGTGCCCATACATTCAGGCCGCTTTCTTCAAGGGTGATGGCAACTGAGCCTGATTCAGACTCACCCGATACCAAAAGCTCCCCGAAACCGGCTGATGAGCTGATTTCGTACTGATAAAAATCCGCACCGGCGATATCCTCCCAAACGAGCTCAAAGGCTGGCTGAACCGTAGCATCTGCCATCGGCTCGGTAATGGCCGTTGCCTCAGGCGTAGTCACAATCCGGAAGATGCGTCCGTTGCTGTAACCCAGAATAAACAGCTCGCCGTCGTTATCCTCCGCAAAAGATGAAATATTTAGCGGAAGATTGATCAGCTCCGTGTTGGAAATGGCTTCGAAGCTTTCCTCATTAAACTCAAGCGCCCAAACGCGGCCTGATATGAAATCACCAAAAATATACCGGCCGTAGAGCGACGGGTTCTTCACCCCGCGGTACACAAATCCGCCCGTAACCGAGCGGTCGCCGTTATCGTGATTGTACTCAAAAACCGGCAGTTCAAGACCGTCAGTATTGCAGTTACTGCCCGGCGGGAAGCAATTGGAGCCCTCAAGAATATTCCACCCGTAATTCTTACCGTTCTCAATAATGTGGATGGCTTCCCATGCATTCTGACCCACATCGCCCGTCCACAACACGCCTGATTCCCGGTCAAAAGAAAAGCGCCAGGGATTTCTCAGCCCCCATGCAAATATTTCAGGCATCCCGCCGGCATCCGCAAACGGATTATCAGTGGGGATGGCGTACTCGGCCGCTTCTATGCTAACATCGATCCGGAGCATTGCACCGAGCAGATTGTTTGTGTTTTGCGCATTGTTCTGCGGATCGCCCCCGCTGCCGCCATCGCCTGAGGCGATATAAAGATAGCCGTCAGGCCCGAAAGAAATATCCCCGCCGTTGTGATTGGCAAAAGGCTGCCCGAATATGAGCAGCTGCTCTTCACTTCCTAAATCAGGTATTCCGTTTTCATTTGTCACAAAGCGCGAAATGACCGTGCGCAACGGACTTGCGATCGTGTAGTTTACATAAAAACGCCTGTTTTGCTCAAACTCCGGGTCAAAAGCTAACCCCAGCAAACCGCGCTCTCCCCCGGAAATAAGCTGAGAAGTAAGATCAAGCCAGGGCGTAATTACCGCGCTGCTGCCGGAGCGGTCAATCCGGAAAATGATCCCGCTTTGTGAAACCGCAAATAAATCATTTGTTCCGGGCGCAGACTCTAAACCCAAAATACCGGAAACACTTACCCCCGGAAAGGCATCAGTTACAATCAGATTGGCGTCCTGCGCCGTAAGCGGCCTGAAAACTCCCAAACAAAAGAGGAGAAGAAAAACGGTCGTTTGATACCTCATTCTGAAAATCATAATTCCCTCAGCTGTATATTAATTTTGTACTAAAAAGCAAAACCGCGGCAAATAGTTCATCATATTGTTATCCGAATATTAATGATGGCTAGTCACCACGGTTTCACTACTTCCGTACGATACCATAACACACGAAACAGACGGACTGACTAACCTTGAAAATATTTTTTTAATCAAACATAGCTGCCTGCAGGTACCAGCTGCCCGGATCTATGACCGGTCTCATCGCTGAAGTAACAGTGAGCCAGTCGCCGCTAATTGGCACCACCTTTAGCCCCTCAGAAGTCCAGATCTGCACCGGCAGACTTCCCTCAACACCGGAAATCCTCAGCCGCCAGGTATGCCGGTCGTTTTCTGACTGCTCCGTTTCAAAGCGCGGCAGCCCTGTTTCGTAGAGATAAATCCGGAACAGGCTGCTGAGATCGTGAGCCGTAAACTGCTGCAAATGCGCCTCAACTGAAGCAGTATCGGTGTAGCCGAACCGGTTTTCTTCCACAAACGAACGCATGGCCACAAAAAAACTTTCGCGGCCTAACACGTGCATAAGGGTGTGCATAAACCATGCGCCTTTGTAGTACACATCATGATTGTACACTTCCGCTGAGGTCATATCAGTGCCCGGAATTATCGGCTGATGGTTCCGGATGAAGCGCACGTACTCCTCAATTTTATCGTAGTAAACTTCCGGGCTGTAGAAATCCCACAAAAAGAGCGCGTCCGTAAAAGTGGTGATGCCCTCATGAATCCAGAAATCAGCCCAGTCGCGAACGGTTACGGCATTACCCCACCACTCATGACCCATTTCGTGCAGGAGCAGCCAATCGTAGGGCCGGTCGTCTATAATAGTGTACTCAAAATTATTCCCGTAAGCGTTGATGGTCTGATGCTCCATGCCGAGATAGGGCGTGTGAACCAACCCGAATTTTTCAGAGGCGAAGGCGTATTCCCCGTAATATTCGCGAAGCTGCTCAAGCTTTTGCAGCGTCATTTCGAGCAGCTGAGGCCCTTCATGCGCATGCTGCTCAAGCACATAGAACACCACCGGCATTTCCGCACCGGTTTCAGTGAGGTAGGTCGTACTGACCTCCTCAAAAACCCCCATCGTTACGTTAATATTGTAGTTGTGGATGGGGTAGCGGGTCATCCACACGAAGCGGTGCCGGTTTTCATCTACGGCTTCGGTTTGTTCAAGCAATCCGTTGGATGCCACGAAATAGGGTTTGGGGACGGTGATATCAATGCGGACACTGTCGGCGCGGCTCGTCGGGTGATCCTTAGCCGGCAGCCAGACTTTCGCCCCTTCCAGCTGACACGAAACCGAAACCCAGTGCCGGCGCTCACTGTCGCGCGCCCAAGTAAAACCGCCCTGCCACGGCGGCCGTACCGCAACCGGCGGTGCCCCCGCATAGCTGATTTCGAGCGGCATCACCCTTCCCTCTGCAAGCAGCTGCGGCAAATTTACAATCAGTTTGTGGTTTTCATGGGTGAAGGGGAGTTCCGAGCCGGCATAGCTCACCGAGCTTACCTCAAAATGGTTTACCAGATCGAACTCTACCTGCATCACCCCCTCTTTCAGTGCAAAAACATGTGCCGTTACTGCTCCTGAGATTTCCTGTTCATCCGGATGGATTTCCAGTCGGATGTCATAAAAGGTTACGTCAAACCCCTGCTGCAGCGGCGACAGCGGTCCGCCGCTCGACCAGCCCTGAGCCAGCAACAGGCCGGGCTGCAGCACGAGGACCAGCATCAGTAAAAAAGCCTGGCCGCAAAACAGCTGCGGCAGCGTCCGGCTAAGGTTTTTGGTAACGCCCGGCTGTTTCATAATGGCTCAGAAAAAGGGTGAAAGGGAGGTTCGGAGTTCAGCGGCAATTCCTTAGCTGTTTAGTACATTATGAAGATACTGCCCGTCGGGCATGCGGTAAATATTGAAATCGTTATCGATGGTTAGCACGTTGGTTACATTCATGCGGTCAGCAGCAATCATCAGACTGATGTCTGCCAGATCGGGCCGGATGCTGCTGTACTTCTCCATGTATGCCTTGATTTCCGGAACGTGACCGGCATTGAGTTCAAAGATCTGAACCCCGTTCCGTTCAACCCAGGTGAGCAGGTCGAGCTGCGCTTTGATATTAAAATCAAGCATGTGCATGGCTTCGGTAAGTACCGGCCAGGTGGTTATGAGCCTGCCCCGGAAGGTTTTGATGTACCGAAGTACGGGCTCGTGCCAGTCGTCATCCCGGTCGAAGAGGGCTATGAAGGGCCCTGCATCGGCCAGGATGTATCGTAACGGGATGATATTCGAAGGCCCTTTTTTGGGTGCCATCGCTTAGTAGGATATGGGTTTGTTGTGCTTGCGGGCGAGCTTATCACGAAGCTTTGCCTTGTAGCTTACGGAGTTGCCGCCCGTGCCGCTGCCGTAGTTTCCGAAAAGCGGCTCGCCAACAATGAAAGGCTCGCTGAGGTTTTCTTCCTGCTCTACGTAGGCCATCAGGGCTTCTTTGATGATGGCGGAGCGGCTGCAGTTTTTGGCTTCAGCGAGGCTGTCGAGCTTTTGCTCGAGCTCTTTGGGCAGGCGTACTGACGTCATGACATTTGGAGTTTGGTTTGCAGATTCCGGCTTGTGCCGGTTTGTACTACATAATGTATTACTTTTTCTCCGGTTTTTCAAGTTTTTTATCTGATGTCGTAAACCATATTATTGCGGTCTATGTCAGGGAAGTGCCGGTCTGGGTCAATTTCTACACGCAGGATGTCGGTGTAGGGCGCCCTGTATTCGGCGTTTCTCGTGCCGGTGAGCCAGTGTTCGTGTGAGATGCGGGCATCGTTTACTTCGCCGTTTGCACGGGTGATGCGCAGCAGCACAGGCATGGGCACGTTGCCGTAATCCCTAATCCGTATTACGCTTTCGCCGTCTTCGATGTGCAGCCCGGCAATGCCCTGATTGAGCGTCCAGGTTTCGTAGTACCAGGACCGCCAGAACCAGCCGAGGTCCATGCCGCTCACGCGTTCAAAGGTACGGAACATATCCCAGGGGTACATTTGCTTAAAGGCCCATTCCTGCACTATAGTTCGGTACGCTTCCCAAAATAAATCTTCGCCGATTACCCCGCGAAGTGCAACCAGCACGGAAGCCGGTTTGGGGTAAGAAGCAATGCCGTACGCCTGCTGCGAGTAGTGAAAATCAGACCAGCGCATCAGCTCGCCTTCCCGGTTGTTGCGCGCAAAACTGATATAGCTTTGCTGAGTGCCGGCATGCTTATCCACTTCGGGGAAACGGTTGTGACGGGCTTCGTCCGTAGCAAACACGGTGTTGCCTTCGTCAATCCAGGTGTAGATGCGCTCGTTGGTGCTCACAATCATGGGGAACCACATGTGCGCGAGTTCGTGCGCGGTTACGCTGTAGAGCGCCATCGCACCCCGCTGATTATAATCGCCCATGAGGGTCATCATCGGGTATTCCATTCCGCCGCCGATTATGGTCGAGCCTTCAACGGAGGTCATGTGCGGCCAGGGATACGGGAAGCCGGTCATTTCCGATAAAAAGCTGATGGCATGCGCGTTGTATTCCGCCATCTCGGTCCACAGCGGGGCGAGCTCGCGGTAGAAGGCGTTCATGAGCGAGTAGTTGGTCTGCCCGTCGCCGGTGAGGTCACCAACGGGCGTGCGGCGTGCATCCCAGAATGATTTGCGGGTCGCACTGAAGGCCACATCCCGCACCCGCTCACTTTCGAAATGCCATGTGAGCATGCCGTTTTCACTTTCAGCAGTTGCGTTGCGGCCGAAATCTTCTGCGGTGATTACATGAATTACTTCATCACTTTCTTTAGCCGCCAGATAGCGCTCCAGCACATGGGGTGCGAGCGTTTCATCAGGATTGAGGAAATCCCCGGTCGCCATCACAACCCAGTCATCGGGCATGGTTATGGCCAGGCGGTAATCCGCGAATCCGTGATAGAACTCAGCGTTTCCTCTAAAGGGCTCGGTGAACCAGCCGTACACATCATCATATACGCTGAACTGCGGGTACCAGTAACCCAGGAAGAAGAGGTCGTCAGCCCAGCCGTTTCTGCCGGATGCACCCCGGCGCGGAATTTCCGCCGTCCATTCGATTTCGACCTCCACCTCACCCCCCGACGGCAGGCCCTCAGCCAGATAAATGATCAGCTGCGTGCCCTGCACCACATAGGCCGGAAAACGGTTCTGACCTTCGGTAAGCCTGCGCCCGTTCACGGTAACAGCCTGAATCTGCTTTCCGCCGGTGATGTCCTGCGTGCGGGCCCTCACAACGCCTTTGCGGTGCACGTTCAGCGCCAGCTCCATGTGGAGGCGCCCGAGCTCATCCGGCGACTGATTAAAGTAGGTGGCCCGCATCTGCCCTTCCAGTTTTTTGGTTACCGGATTAAGGGTTGCCTCGATGTCGTAGCTTGCATACTGCTGCCAGAAGTGCTCGCCCGGTGCGCCGGTTTCGGTGCGGGTGCCGGCCTCGATGGCTGCGAGATATTCACCGGGGATGTCGATAGGATACGGTATCGGGCGGGTGTCGTGCAGCAGCATCAGGTTTTGAGTCCGCTGCTCTTTGGTTGTTTTTTCGGAGGATGAACACGCCCAGGCCACGAGCAGCGCTGTGAGCATTAACAGCGCCGGATAAATTTTGATCATAGTAAAATTAACTTCGGGTAGTAAGGTTAGATTGATTCAGCAAACAACCAAAATAATAGCTGCCTGAACGACCTGCTGTAAAATTTAAACCGCACGTGAAGTCTTTAGCCTGCTTTTTTATTCTGCGGCTATTTGCTGAGGCACAAATATCATGGCTGCAGAATTCATGCAGTAGCGCAGGCCGGTCGGTTCGGGTCCGTCTTCAAATACGTGGCCCAGGTGCGAGTCGCAGCGGGCGCAAATCACCTCGGTGCGAACCATAAACAGGGAACGGTCTTCACGGTAGTCGGTGCTGATTTTCGCCAGGGGCTCCCAAAAGCTGGGCCAGCCGGTGCGGGAGTCGTACTTCACTTCCGATGAAAATAACGGATGATGACATCCACGGCAGTAATAAATGCCTTCCCGGGTCTCGCTGTTGTATTCGTTGCGCCAGGGCAGCTCAGTGCCCTCATTGCGCAGGATGCGGTACTCGCCCCGGGTGAGCAGCTCCCGCCACTCCCGCTCCGTGCGCTCCACGCGGTCAATCACAGAGCGGTCCGTCAGCTGCCTGAAGGCGGCGATTTCCTCCGCACTCAGCGGCTCGACCTGCAAGTGCGGTCTTTCCTGTGCGGCTTCCTCCGCAAACGCCAGTTCAGCCGGCACCGGCACTTCTTCAGGGCCGGAAGCACATCCCCCGAAAAACAACAAAAAAATACCGGCAATGAATGCCACAGTAAGCGGGTAAAATGATTTCATACTTTGGTTGATTTTGGTTTTTTGATGATGAACCCAAAACCGGCAGGCAGTCATAATGGTTCAGACCAGATATCACTGAAAAGCATTTGCCTCAATTTATTGCTGCTCATACACTAACATTTTGCTCAGGAGGTTCGTAAAATGCCGGTCAGCTACACCCTTAGAAAATCAGACATTTAATTAATGTACAAAGTGATGCATACCAAATTTACGATACTTGTTGCAGGCATTCTGCTGCTGCTCATGCCTGCCCTGCTGCCGCTAACGGCCCAGCCCGATAATGTGTACCGCACCGAAACCTTCCGCACCGGAAACGCTCCGTCTCTCTCGGCCGCAACTTCGGGCGGTAACGTCACCATCGAGCGGCACGACCGCGATGAAGTGGTGATACACGTAATTGCACGACGGGCAGGCCGGTACCTGAGCCCCGGCGACGACCTCTCGCAATACGCCGACCTTACCATCGAACAGAACGGTGATGAAATTTCCGTTAGCGCACGGAGCAGAAACCGCTCCGGTTTCAGCCTGTTTGGCAGCTCAGGCGGGAACGTGAGCGTTTCCTACCATATCATGGCGCCGGCCGGGAGTTCGGCCGAGGCTACGACCTCCGGGGGTAACATCAGCCTGAGGGGTCTCAACGGCACGCAGAACCTCCGCACCAGCGGCGGCAACGTGAGCCTTGCAGACGCTTCGGGCAGCCTTCGCGCCAGTACCAGCGGCGGCAACATTGAAGCAAGAGGCGTAAGCGGTGAGCTTGACGCGAGCACCTCCGGCGGCCGCATCACCCTCAGCAACAGCAGCGGCAACCTGCGCGTACGCACCTCCGGCGGCAACATCAGCATCCGCGATTCGAACGGCACCATCAGCGCAAGCACCTCGGGCGGTAACATCACCGCTTCGATTGCGGAGCCGGGCGAGTCCGTGAATCTGACTACCAGCGGCGGCAACGTGAGCCTGAACCTGCCGGCTTCGCTCACCGCAACCGACAGTCCGGGGCTCACCCTCAACCTGCGCGGTAGCAGCGCAAGCATGCAGGGTACCCTACGCGGCGAAATGCAGAACAGCGATATCAGCCGGAACCGCATCAGCGGCAGATTCGGGGCCGGGGCTTCCGAAATCACCCTGCGTACATCCGGCGGGCGCACAACCCTTACCTTTGAATAGGCCGGCAAAGCTGCCGTAAAGCGGGGCGCCATCCCCCGAAAATTGCCTATCTTGGGGAATACGACTTGTTTCGTGTTCCCCTTTTTTTATTTCCAAAACCTTCAAATCTGACCTGTATGAACGCTCTTTTACCAAGCGGCAAGCCTCTGCGCTGCACCCGCATTTCGTTGTTTAGGGTGATGGGCAACGCCCTCGCCCTCATTTTGTTCACAGCCCTGTTTACCGGCCTCAGTGCCCCGAACAGCGCCGCACAATCCGGCGGACTCACCCCGGAGCTCATGATGGAGATCGGCCGCCTCGGAAATCCCGTCGTTTCGCCCGACGGACGCACCGTGCTGTTCACCATCACCTATATGTCGGTTGACGAAAATTCGTCGTCCACTCATATCTACCGACGCGATATCGGTTCAGAAATCATCATGCAGCTCACAACCGGCGCTTCGGCTTCATCGCCGGTCTGGCACCCTTCGGGTGAGCGCATCGGCTTCATGCGCGGCGGTCAGCTCCATGAAATGGACCCCGACGGCACCTACCTCGGTCAGGTCACCGACTTCGAAGGCGGCGTGATGTTCGCGCAGTACAGCCCCGACGGCCGGCACCTCTCCTTCGTGCGGAACGTGCGCGTTGACCCGAACAGCCTCGATCTCTACCCGGAATATCCGCTGGCCGAGGTGCGCATCATCGATAACCTCATGTACCGGCACTGGGATACCTGGCACGACGGCACCTACCGTCACCTGCACATCGCCCCCTATGCCGCGGGGCAGCTCACCGGCCCGGCCGTAAACATTATGGAAGGCCAGCCTTACGACACCCCGCTCAAGCCGTTTGGCGGTTCCTCCCAGATTGCCTGGCACCCTTCCGGCACCATGATTGCCTACACCTCCAAAAAAATGGACCGCACCGAATACGCATACAGCACGAACTCTGACATCTATCTGTACGACCTTGCTACCGGTGAAACCCGCAACCTCACAGCCCCGAACCCCGGCTACGATTTTTACCCGGCCTTCAGCCCGGACGGCAGCAGCATGATCTGGAATCAGATGGTGACGCCCCTGTACGAGAGCGACCGCTACCGCCTCATGGAGCTGCACCTGGAAACCGGCAACACCCGCGAACTCAGCACCGGCTTCGACGGCAACATGAATGCTGCCCGATACAGCCGCGACGGCAGCCGGATCTTCATCACGAGCGGAACCGAAGCTACGGTACAGATTTTCGAGCTCAACATGCTGGCGCGCTCCATGTATCCGCCGGTACGGCAGCTCACCGAAGGCGTACACGATGTAACCGGCTTCGAAGAAGGCCTTGATGCCGGCGGCCGCTCCGTGCTGGTTGCCGGGGTGATGTCGATGTCCTCGCCGGTTGAGCTTTACCTGGTTGGTGCCGAAAACGGCGAAATGAGCCGCTTCACCCATATTAATGATGAGCTGATGGGAAGCCTCACCCTGGGCGAAGTCACCCAGCGCTGGGTCGAAACCACCGACGGCAAGCAGATGCTTGTGTGGGTGATCCTGCCGCCGGATTTCGACGAAACACAGCAGTACCCGGCCCTGCTCTACGCGCAGGGGGGTCCGCAGGGCACGGTATCTCAATTCTTCTCCTACCGCTGGAATTTCCAGGTGATGGCCGGAGCCGGCTATGTGGTCGTTGCGCCCAACCGCCGCGGGCTCCCTTCTTTCGGCGAGGAGTGGAACCGGCAAATCAGCGGCGACTGGGGCGGACAGGCCATGCAGGATTTGTTCAGCGCCATCGACAATGTGAAGGAAGAAGCCTGGGTAGATGAAAACCGGCTCGGTGCTATTGGGGCGAGCTTCGGCGGCTACTCCGTATTCTGGATGGCCGGCAACCACGAAGGCCGCTTCAGCGCCTTCATCTCGCATGCCGGCGTGTTCCACCTTGAGGCCATGTATGGCACAACCGAGGAAATGTTCTTCGTACACTTCGACCTCGACGGCTCTTACTGGGATGATCCGCGGCCGGTCAGCTACGATCAGCACTCGCCCCATCTGTACGTGCGCAACTGGGATACCCCCATCCTCATTATTCACGGGGAAAAAGATTACCGCGTGCCGGTAACCGAGAGCTTTCAGGCCTTTACCGTTGCACAGCGCATGGGCATCGACAGCCGCATGGTGCTTTTCCCCAACGAAAACCACTGGATTCTGAGCCCGCAAAACAGCCTGCTCTGGCATCGCGAGTTTTACGGCTGGCTCGATAAATACCTCAAATAAATCTGCTTAAGCGAACCGGCCGGATGCTGACGGCTCCGGCCGGCAAGGTTTTTACTGCGGCGGATTGCAGTTGCTTTGGAAATCTGAGATTTCTCTTTATTTCAGTTTATCGAAAATATTTCCGTATCATAATGAAACACAACTACCTGTCCAGACGCCATCAGCGACCTATGAAAGAATCCTACGAAAAACCCCGTATTACCGCTACCGACTTCGACGCTGACAACTCAGTTGTCCTGATGTCGCCTGCCGGGCCGCTCATCCTGCCCCCGCCTCCGCCGCCCCCGCCGCCGATGTAAATCCCGCCTTTTCTTTATTTGGACCTTTTTCAAAGCCCCGAAGCCCCGCTTCGGGGCTTTTTTAGTTTAGATTTACGGCATAAAAACCAACTCCATTTTTTTTGTAAAAATAAAATTATAAATACGTATTTTAAAAATAGCTATATCAGACGATCTTCCACTGCATAGGTCAGGATTAAAGAGCATATGAAACTTAACTTTTCGTGTCCGGTTTTCGGCCAAGCAGCTGGCTGCAATAATCAGCAAGTGCCCTGCGCACTTCCGAGTCTGTTCCGGCATCTTAACTTCAAACAGCCGGCCTTAACTAACCAACCGCCACTAACATAATTTTTACTTATGATTTACAAAGAACTATCCTACCAAACCAACCTTAGGCTGAACAATTACCACCGTGCTCTTGTGCTTCATGCAATCGGTTTCGCATTAATCTTTTTTTCGGTGCTTTTTCCCGCGCAGTCTGCTTACGCTGATTCTGACTTTTACCTGGCAGAGAACGGCATTACCGTGATGTGTCCGGATGCTTCTTTCGGAGATTCCGGAGTTGTAACCATAAACGGAACCGACATCACCTTTACGAAACGCGACCGCGAAGATATTACGCCGGAAAATGCTGCTACAAGCTGTACGAGCGGGGTAACATCAATGTCCGGCATCTTTCTGAACGCATGGGAGTTTAATGAAGACATCAGCACCTGGGATACAAGCAGTGTTACAAACATGAGCAGGCTGTTTGACAACGCCTACGACTTCAATCAGGATATCTCAGCCTGGGATGTAAGCAATGTGATACAAATGAATTTCATGTTCAGAAATGCTTTTTCTTTCAATCAGGATATTTCCGGTTGGGATGTAGGTAATGTTTTCGGGATGTGGGAAATGTTTCGTTCTGCCATCGCTTTCAACCAGGATATCGGCAACTGGGATGTAAGCACGGTCACTAACATGAACGGGATGTTTCGTTCTGCCATGGATTTCAGCCAGGATCTGTCCGGATGGTGTGTTGAATTCATTTTATCCATGCCGCCTTTTTTTAGTTCAAACAGCGGCCTCATTTTAGGGCAGTTCCCTGTGTGGGGCACCTGTCCTGAGCCGGTAAGCATTCCGGCCGCAACCGAGCTGGCGCAGCAGGTTACGCTCAGCCAGAATTACCCGAACCCCTTTAACCCCACCACCGTTATCAGCTATGAGCTCAGCGAACCATCAAGTGTTTCCGTACAAGTGTACGATCTTAAAGGGCAGCTCATCAGCGTACTTTTCAACGGGCAGCAAAACGCCGGCGAACACCAGCTCAGTTTTGATGCCGGCAGCCTCAGCAGCGGTGTTTACCTCTACCGGCTGCAGGCCGGCAGCACCGTACTCACCCGGAAAATGATGCTCGTAAAATAGCCCGCACCCCTTTTCCAACCTTGCAAAACAGGCCCCAAAGCTAAGCTCCGGGGCCTGTTCTGTTTATGACTGCTTTTGGTTTTAGGGGGATGCGCTCAGAGCCCGGAAGCCACTCTCCCGGCAATGTGCGGGTTCCGTTTAGTCTGCCCGAAGGGCGGCTGATGCCGGTGGCGTAACCCTGGCAACTTCCAGCAGCGGCAAATCCGTGAGGATGCCGCTGAGCGGGCTGAAGGCACTGTAGCCGCCCGGCGTATCGCGGGCGCTGCTACCCCAGTGTATGCCGGCTATCGCAACGGGGTTGGGTACATCCGGGTGGTTCTCTTGCGGCAGACGCACAAATACCGGCGATCCGCTTGTACCGCCGCCATCGGTGGAGTATCGGGCCCGGTTCTGGCACTGCAGGATGAAGCCGTGACTGCTGCGCCGGCTGTCGTAGCAGGTGCGCGTTACAGGGCCGGAACCCCATCCCGAATTGCCGCCGACCTTGTGGACTTCCATGCCCTGAATGAGGCTGGTCTCCAGACCCACCACGGTAAAAACCGGATCATCAGTATCGATGATGAGGGAGCCGTTGCTCATCCAGTCGGTGCTCTCAACGGTGGTTTTGGCGATGTTTTCGGGCAGGCGGGGTACTTCGGCGTTCAACTGCACAAGGGCGGCATCACTCCATTTGCAGGGCCAGCAGTCGTCGTTCATTTCCACGCAGGCTTCCATAGTCGGGTCGCCGCCGTCGAGTTCGATGCCGATTTCGTCATCGTCATTATTTCGGGCACCCTGCCAGTAGATGGTGCTGCCGGTACGGTGCGGCAGTACCGAACAGTGCGCATTGGTGACCATCACCTCGCGTTCACCGGCCGTGCCGAAAAAGCCCATGGTGCAGAGGCTTGAACTCCCGAAACGGATGCGCAGCCCGCCAACCAGCGGCCGCTGACGCGCCTGAATGCTGCCGGATAAATCCGAAGCATCTTCGCCATCATCCGACAGCCCGATACCTGCACCGGCAACGGCTGCCGTGCGGAAAGCTGGTTCGTGAGCATCATCCCACTCCCCGTCCTCGAGGTCCGGCTGATCGGCAAAAATGACGAGCGCCGTTTCAGGTATGCCGAGCGTTTCGGAGGCAAACTGCCGCAACTGCCCGATACTGCCCGCGTGGAAATGCCGCGCATCGACGCCAAGCATCACCCGGTTTTCCGCTTCGTCAATAAAACTGCTGATCACGTGCGGAAACCGCCTGCTGCCCAGCACCCGTGCGGTAACTGTTTCACGCCAGGCAGCCAGTTCACGGAAGGTGAAATCAGCCGTAACAGCCTGAATTGCAGCACCACCTGACCTTTGCGCTAAATCAGCTGTACGAAGCAGGCCGGAACGCATCTCGTGCCTTACAGCAGCATCGAGTTCTGCGGAGGCCTGTATGTCGTTTCCGGCTACTGCGAGTGTGAGCAAGCCATCATCGCTGATGTAGATGCCGGCAAATTGCGGGTCGGCTTCGCTCAGCCGGTGCTGAAGCTGCTCGGCAGGTCGCTTTACCTGCCCCCGGATCGCTTCAAAACCGGCAGGGTTACCGGGCGCGGGCCGGCAGTCAGCCTGCGGAGGCGGTGGCGGCTCCTCCTCCGGCGGTACAACTTCCGTTTCAGGCCCGGTTGTATCACAGGCGTAAAGGAATAGCAAGACCAACAGAATTAAGCACCATCTTTGGCAGTTACCGGCCGGAAGAACATCTGAATTCATCATCCTTAAATACCTTATGTAAGAAAAATTAATAGACGGGGTCAGGCCAGGAAACACATCCCCCCTACCCTAAAAAAAAAGCTGCGGGGAGCAGGGTATACCCGACTCACCCGCAGCTTTTGCTGTATGAGAGAAGCTGTGCGGATGCTTCTCTCCGAGGTCAACAGCTATGGATCATGGTCTGAGCGTGAGGGCGAACTCCCGGTAGTTATTGGCTGGAAGCACCTCACCGGTGGTATCGCCCATAAGGCGAAGCACTACCACAGGGCGCGCACTTGTTACGTTTTCCGCAATAGCCTCGATCCGGATGGTTGCGAAACTGCTGTTCGCAGGGATCACGGTTGTGAAAGAGGCGATCTGGAAATGCTCACCAAGCACAGCACTGCTGTTTTCGGTATCAATTTCGAACTGTACCTGAATGTCGGTATCCTGATGCGGCCCGATAAGCTGCACAGTTGCGTCGTAGGTAGTTCCGTTACTCATGCGCTGCGTATCCGAAACGGGGTTGAACTCAACCTGCAGCGGACCGCTGTAAATCACTTTGTTATCCGGGAAGCAGCCTGAGAGCATCAGCAGCATAAGGGCTGCTGCCATTAGAAATAGGTTTAATCTTGTTTTCATGATGGAATGGATTTCAGGTTCAGCTTAGTAGCCGGGGTTTTGGTTGAGGAGCGGGTTGTTTTCCACCTGTGTGCCGGAAAGCGGCGCAAGGATTCGGAAATCATCAAAGCTAAGCGGCGGGTTGAGATTCACTGCCGGCTTAGGCACTTCCATTGCCCGGCGCTTGAGGTCGAACCAGCGATGGCCTTCAAAGGCCAGCTCACGGCGGCGCTCGTCAAAAATCTCATTAAAAAGTGCCTGTCCGCTTGGGGGCGTATCATATGCACCAAGGCCGCGTGCGGCGCGCAGGGTGTTCAGGTGGCCAATGGCCGTTGCTTCCTGACCCAGTTCGAAAGCCGCTTCTGCCTGAATGAGGATCATTTCGGGGATGCGGAATACCACGATATTATCGGTGTTTTGCCCTACAGTTCCGGGGTATTTGAGGATGTAGGGGAAGCCGTCGGTATGCACTGCGAAGAGGTTGTTGCGCAGGTCGTCGTCGCTGTACAGGGCGAGGAGTTCATCAGAAGGAAGCAGGTCGAACCAGCCCGGCGGCGGACTTGTTACCGCGTTCATAGAGCCGCTGCTGCCGTGTGTGTTATCGAATGAAAGCTCGAAAATAGCCTCGGGATTCGGAAGCATGTCGAAGATATTGGCTCCGCTGCTGTAGTCCGTAAGGTTGCCGATAGCATTTTCGAGGGCCAGGCCTGCATGCTCATACGCATCAGCCCAGCGCTCCCAGTACAGATACAAACGAGCCAGACCCGCGTGTACTGTTGCCAGATTCACAAAGTGAACACTCCCGCGGTCGTTGCCGTCGAGCAGCTGTGCTGCCTCGAGAAAATCGGCCTCAATCTGCTGATAACCTTCCGCAACGGATGAGCGAGGCCGCATATCAGCATCTGATAAACCCAGGGTCGGGTTCGTGCGCATGATCACCCCTTCACTCCACTCACTCAGCATTGGGTGGTTTGGCTCGTAGGCATACACACGGTGCAGCTCATGGTAGGCCAGCCCGCGCAGAAACAGGGCTTCACCCTTGATGCGGTCGCGGGTTGCTTGTGTGGTCTCTGTACGCTCAATGCCGTCAATAATAATATTGGCTTCATTGATGAGTCGGTACGAGGTTGACCATACCCCGGAGGTGAAGTGTGAACCAATCTGATTTTCGGCCTGACCGCTGAACCGCCCAGAGTTTATCGGGTGAAGCTGCGAGTTATCGGCAAGAATTTCAGGGGCACCCATAATCCAGTAGCGGTACAGGTTTTCGTCGCGAAGACGGTCGTAAGCGGAAATCAGGATGGCTTCCATGCCGCTTACCGTTGTGGTAACCTGATCGGAGCTGATCTGAATAGTTGGTTCAGTATCAAGCAGGCCGTCGCAGGCGCTGATGAGCAGCATCAGCAACAAACCGGTTGTTACAGAAAGAATAAATCGTTTCATAATGTTGTGGATGCCTGTTTAGAATTGGAGGTTTACGCCCATGGAGATCTGTCGGGACTGCGGATACTCGCCTGTTCCCTGCCCTACAAATTCGGGATCACCGAACATGTAATTTGTCCATGTGAGCAGGTTGCGGCCCTGCACAAACACGTTGGCCCGTGTAAGGCTGATGCGCTCAAGCATATGAGACGGTACCTGATAATCAAGGCGAACTTCCTTGAGGCGGATATAGGAAGCATCGTTAATGTACACCGAGTTGGTATTATGGCTACTGCTTCCCGGGAATGAACTTGAAATGTAGTGGCGCGGCAGATAGGTCATATCTCCAGGCTGCTGCCAGGCATCGCGTGCTACGCGGGCATGCAGACCGCGTTCGCTGCTCACGCTGTGCATACGACGGCCAATGGTTTGGTTGAAGGTTGAGCGGCCGTACTCATACTGAAAGAAGGTGTACAGCTGGAAATTCGCATAGCGGAAAGTGTTTACAAAACCACCAAAGAAATCCGGCGAAAAGGTGCCAAGCATACGCTGGTCTGCACTTGTTCTGCGGTAGGTGATATCGCCATTTTCGTCGAGCCACATTACGCGGCCATCGGCTGGGTTAATCCCTACGAATTCGTTGTCCCAGATTACATCCAGCGGGAAACCAACCCTAACAGACGAGCCGAGGATATCCAGACCATCCACCAGTTCCAGGATTTCGTTTTCCTGCCAGGTGAAGTTGAAGCTGCTCGTCCAGTTGAAGGCGCCATAGTTGAGTACCCGGCCGCCCAGCTCAATTTCCCAGCCGGTGTTCTGCACTACGCCCGCGTTACGTGCGATGCTTGAGAAACCGCTGTCGGTTGGCAGGAAGGCATTCAGAAGCAGATTTTTGTTTTTGGTGCGGAAGCGGTTAATATCGGCAAACAGCCTTCCTTCAAAAAGGGAAAGTTCAACGCCTATATCGAGTGTTTGGGCTTCCTCCCAGGTGAGCACATCATTACCGAGACCGCTTGGGCGCAATCCGGTTGAACCTTCGTAGGTACCGCCACTGCCAAACAGCGAGCGGGATGCAAAATCGCTAATGCCTGAGTTACCGGTTATTCCGTAGCTCGTGCGCAGCTTGAACATATCTATGAAGCTAAAACTATCCATGAAGCTTTCCTGTGCCATATCCCAGGCAAGGGCACCGGAATAGAACAAACCCCAGCGGTTTTTCTCGCCAAAGCGGGAGGAGCCATCGTAGCGCATGCTTCCGCTAAGGAAATAGCGCTGCATGAAGCTGTAATCTGCACGGGTGAAGGCGCCGGCGTTTTTTGACTCAGTAGTGCGGCCGGAGATACTGCTTTCGATGGCGGCAAGATCGAGCTGCTGAAACAGCGGGTTCGGGAACATTTCGCCGGCAGCAGCAAAACTCTGGTAGTTGTTTTCGCGGTATTCAACACCGGCCACAACATTGATGTCGTGATCATCAAAGTTTTGGAAGTATTCAATGATCTGATTGGTGTTGAAGGCCACCGTTTCACGGAATCGCTCGGTGAGAGAGCCGCCGGTTGAGGCGTATCGCGGTAACAATGCTGAGGTGTAGGCACGGTCACGCACGGTGCGGAAATCAACCCCCCAAAGAGAACGGAACGACAGGTTTTCCTGAATGCGGTAAATACCGCTTACGCTGCCCCGGAACTGACGCGTAGTAGCCTGCCTAACATTTTCGTTGAGCTGCTGTACCAGATTCACCCGGATAAAGTCGTTGTGGTTGTAACCGCCGTCATCGGTGAAAATAGCGTCGATCGGGCGCTGTGTAATCCCTCCGTGAAACGGGCTGTTGATGTTAGCACTGCCCGTTACCAGGCCGTTAGCCGTTGAGGTTGATGCACTCAGGCGTGTTGCCACGGTAAAGCGGTCGTTGAAGCTGTGATCGATATTTGAACGGAAACGCAGGGTACTGAAATCGCTTGCGAGCGATGCCCCCTGCTCAAAATCGTACGAGCCTGAAAGAAATATCCGGGTATTATCGAAACCGGCCGAGGCTGAAACACTGTATTTCTGAAGTGCACCTGAACGGGTGAGTGCATCCTGCCAGTCGTAGGTTGGGGCAGTAGCCGGGTCGCCGTACCGGGCAAGTGCCAGTTCCCGGGCCTCTGTGGCATCTCTGCCGCGATCAACTTCGCGATTCACAAAGCCCTGAATCATGGTTTCGGTCCAGGTCGGACCGTCCATCACATCAATTTTATCGGGTTGTGCGTTGAAGCCAACCTGTGTGGAAAGATTGATTTGCGTCTGCCCGCGGCGTGCTTGCCTTGTTGTAATAAGCACTACCCCGTTTGCACCCTGTGCCCCGTAAAGCGCGGTAGCAGAAGCATCTTTGAGCACTTCAATGCTCTCAATGTCATTAGGATTGATACCGGTAAGCGCATTATCCTGAACAATTACCGAGGTGAAATCTGTACGCACCTGAACCCCGTCCACAATGTAAATCGGCGAGTTAGACGCATTTATGGAGCCACGGCCACGCACCCGAATCATAAGCCCGCTACCGGGCTGACCGCTGGTATGGGTCGCCATCACTCCGCTCATCCGGCCCTGAAGGGCCTGATCGGGCGATTGAATTAAACTTTGCTGAATCTCTGCTCCTTCAATACGGGAAAGTGAACCGGTCGGGATGCTTCGCTGCCGCACCGAATAGCCGGTTACAACAACCTCATCCAAAAAGGCCACATCCATTTGCATCGTAAAGTGCAGTTCGCGGGTTTCACCGGCTGTAATGCTGATCTCGCGCCGCTTGGTCTGATAGCCTATAAAGGAAAGCCGTACCGTGTAAGTACCTTCCGGAAGGTTGCTGAGCTCAAAAACGCCATCTACATCAACGGCCCGTCCAATATTGAGGCCCTCCACAAATATGGTGGCACCGGTAAGCGGCTCGCCGGTTTCGGCGTCGCGAATACTGCCGGTGAGGTTCCCGGTCGTATCAGGCAGCTCATTGGCCAGCAGTACAAGCTGCCCGCCTTCAGTTACATAGTAAAATAAGCCCGCCTGCCGGGTGATGCTATCGAGCACATACTCGGCCGAACGCTGCGGGAAATTACCGGTAATTTTCACACTGGTATTAATAGCACTTCTGTTGTAGTTCAGCAGCAATCCCGTTTCGGAGGCAACTGTTTCCAGGGCTTCCAAAACAGGCGTGTTGCGAAACTGTACTGAAATACCGGCCTGCAGCTTGTTCGCTACGGCCTGATTCGTTCCCGTGTTTGAAGTAAGCAGCTGATTAGCAACGCGCTGATATTGCTGTGCCTGTGCCTGAAGCATAGTGCCTGACAAAAGTGTCAAAATCAGCACGAATACACCGATAAGCACCGAGCTCATCGGGGTTTTACTGTGATTCACAGATAATTGTAGCGGAGTAGGTTTCATGAATTGCAACTTTACGTTTTGCGTTTCAGTGAGGATTGAGTGAAGGATTTACAGTTAGGGTTATGGGTTAGCATTTCTATGGGTTACCTCAAATGCCACACCATGTGTGAGCGAGGTGATGTTTAAAATTTCTTCCAGCGATTCTGTTGAATAGCGGGCTGTTACCGGCTGTGCAATACTGCTGCTGTCTTTCAGCGTAATGTGAACATTAAAATGCCGCTCGAGCTGCCCCAGCATTTCATGAAGCGGTGTATCACTGAAGACAAACTGCTGCTGCTGCCAGCCCAGATATTGCTCAACACCGCTGCTTAAAGGCGCAGCAGGCTGCTCGCCCGCTGCCACAATGGTATATTCACCGGCTGAGAGTTCAACAGAGGCTGTATCGGTCAGTTCGGCGCTGCTTACCGAAACCCTGCCTGTTTTTACTGCCACGACCGAAATCTGTTGTTCAGCCCTGGCACGAACCACAAAACTGGTACCCAGCACCTGCACCGCAGCCTCTGCTGTATGCACGATGAAGGGCAGTTCTGCATTTGTTTCAACGTCAAAAAAGGCCTCACCCTGAAGCTTTACAGTTCTGGTTTGCTGACCGTAATCAAATGGTAGAAAAAGACGGGAATCAGCATTCAACCGGATGCGGCTGCCATCGGGCATACGATATGATCGCTGCTCGCCAAAGCCGGTTTCATACCAGCTGCCGGCAGCTTCCTGAACTACCGGTGAGTCCGTGCCGGTTAAGCCCGGATACAGCACATAAATGCTGATGCCCAGCGCCAGAAGCAGCACGGCTGCAATTTTAAGCCATACCCCGGTTGGGCGCCTTTTTCCGGCAGGCCGGAGGGCACGGCTTTCTGTTTTTTGATTTGGCGCCTCGGTTGTGGGAAATTCAGAACGGTTTTTGCGAAAGGTTGCAAGCGCTGCAACGGCATCGAAATGTTGTGCTTTTTTAATCGAAACAACATAGATTCTACGGTACTCCTCAAATTTCGCACGGTTTTCATCTGATGCTGCAAGCCAATCCTCAAAGGCTTTTTTTTCTGCAGCACCCGCCTCTCCTGACAGATATCTGTGTATTTGCGTTATTTTCATTCAGTTCGTGGGTAAAAATGGGTGTGCGTTTATACCCCAATGACGAACCCCAAACTGTTTACCCTGAAACTTTTTTTATTTTTTTTCCAACCGGCCTGTACCAATCACCCTTTCCCTGAGCAATTTCAGTGCTTTAGACATGCGGGATTCAACTGTTTTTTGAGGAAGGCCTAAAACTTCCGCGATTTCAGCATAAGTGAGACCGTCGCGGCGGTGCAGCAGATAAGTCTCCCGTATGGTTTCGGGCAAACGCATTATTTCGCGGTTTACTTTTTCGATCAATGCTTCTTTCTCGTTCGCTTCTTCAGAATCAGTAAACGCCTGCATCAGTTCTTCCTGCATCTGCAAACCGAGTTCTGCAACATAGCGGTCACGTATTTCAACTGCCCTGAGCCGGTCGATGCAGCGGTTGCGCACGGCCCGGTACAGCCATGCCCGAAGATTGGTCTCCTCATTAATACTCCCGCAGCCTTCCCATAAGCTCAGGAAAACATCCTGTACCACACACTCCGAAACCTGTCGCGCCCCCGTAATCGAAAACGCAAATCCGCACAACGGTTCGAACATCAGCAGGAACACTTTTTCAAATGCCTGCTCATCTTTGCACTGAAGTGCCTTATTTAAACTGCTATCAAAAAACATTAATTGGGTTTGCCTACAGTCAGCCCTGATATCTCTGTCAGAGCTCATTTAATGATTCAGATTTACAATTTCAGTATAAGCCAAAAAGTCCAAAAAAATATTAACTCAATAAAATAATAACACTTACTATTTTAGCACCCTATAGCTGCAGACCGGCTTACCTTCGGATTTTCACCGCCTGCACGGTTTCCGAAATTAACCGGCTATATTTTTTACTTCTATGTCTTCAAAAAGCGCCTAAACCAGGAGAAGCAGTGTAATCATTTATACTAACATGCAATAAGCAGCTTCTTGCCTGCAAAATTTGAAGCCACAGATTATAAAGCCGTTTTTTTTATTTCAACCACATACACCTGCGCCTTAAATTGAGCAGCTGTTAACTGCGTAACCATTAGTTAATGCAATATTTAGTTCTGCACTGATTCGTGCTGCATAATTCACAAGACTCCCTTATTTGATAATGTGTTTTTCAACTTGTTTTTTTCGGGTGATGGGTTTCGTCGCCTTTTCCTGTTTTTTGGGCATTTCCCCGGTTTGGACTTATGCCGCAGCCGTGCCGGGTGAGCCTCCGCAGGAAGCGGCCCCGGCCGACTCCCTCTGGCAGCTTGAGCTCGATCGGGTAGTCGTGAGCTCGCAACGTACCCCGGTGCGGTTCTCAGAGCTGAGGCGCTCCGTGCAGGTGATCACCCGGCAGGAAATCGAGCTGAGCGGCGCGCAGGATGTAAGCGCCCTGCTCAGCATGGTTCGCGGGCTCGACGTGCGGCACCGCGGCAGCTTCGGGATGCAGAGCGATGTCATTATCCGTGGCGGCACTTTCGATCAGACCCTCGTGCTGCTGAACGGCATCAACCTCACCGACCCGCAAACGGGGCACCACAACCTCAACCTGCCGGTCGATATCAGCAGTATCGAGCGCATCGAAGTGCTGCACGGCGCCGGTGCCCGGATTTTCGGTCCCAATGCCTTCAACGGCGCGATCAACATCATCACCCGGGAGCCGGGCTCGGAGCATGTGCAGGTTTCGGCAAGCGCGGGTCAGCACGGTCTGGGCACCGCCGGCTTCTCGGCCGGCTTCGAAGCCGGCAGTACGCGCCATCACCTGTCGATGGGGCGCAAGGGCAGCAGCGGCTACACCGAAAACACGGATTTCCGCGATGCAAGCCTGTTTTACCGCGGTCTTGCCGAAACCGCCGCCGGCACCGCCGAGCTGCAGGCGGGGCTCAACAGCCGTGCTTTCGGGGCCAACAGCTTCTACACCCCGGTTTTTCCGGATCAGTTTGAACAAACCCGCACCCTGTTCGCCTCGGCAAGGTGGCAGCCGTCAGGCCCGGTGCGCATCAGCCCGACCGTTTACTGGCGGCGCCATAACGACCGCTTCGAGTTGTTCCGAAATGAGGCCCCGGCCTGGTACAGCGGGCACAACTACCACAAGAGCGACATCCTCGGGGCGGCCCTGAACTGGACGCACCTCAGCAGGCTCGGCGCCACTTCCGCCGGCCTCGACTACCGCTACGAGCACATCCTGAGCAATGTGCTGGGCGAGCCGATGGCGGCACCCCGCGCCGTACCGGGTGAAGCCGGCGCTTTTTTCACCCATTCGTATGCCCGCACAGGCCTCAGCCTGATGGCCGAGCACAGCGCGGTGCTGGGCCGGTTTTCCTTTTCGGGCGGCGGGTTGCTGTACTACAACACCGACCTCGACCGCGATTTCACCTTCTTCCCGGGCATTGATGCAGGGTTTCAGCTCACGGAAACCTTCCGCGTGTACGCGAGCCTCAACCGAACCCTCCGCCTGCCCACTTTCACAGATTTGTTCTATGAAGGGCCGACCAATCTCGGCAACCCCGGACTTCAGCCGGAGCGGGCCGTCTCGGCTGAGACCGGTTTTCATGCAGGCTTTGGTCCGCTGTTTTGGGAATCAGCTTTCTTCCGGCGCTGGGGCACCAACATCATCGACTGGACCCGCCGCCCCGGTGAAGAGCTCTGGCGAAGCGAAAACCTAACAGAGGTCACCATCACAGGAATGGAGCACAGCCTGCTTTGGTACCTCCCGGATTGGCTCACAGCCCGGGGCGGCACGGGCACGACAGCAGGCATCCATCGCAGCCTGAAACTCAGCTATTCTTTCATTGATGCGGGCCGGCGCAGCGGTGAGTTTGTTTCCAATTACGCGCTGGATTTCCTGCAGCACAAGCTTGATGTAAGCCTGCGCCATCCGCTCACCGCCAACAGCGGATTTGCCCTGAGCCTGAGCTGGCAGCAGCGGTCCGGCGATTTCATCCTCTTTGAAGGCGGCACTTTCACCGAAACCCGGCCCTTTGAGCCGTTCTGGCTGGCCGATCTGCACATGTTTGCGCGCTTCAACCGCATCACCCTTTTTGCGGAAGCTTCCAACCTCTTCAATACGAGCTATAACGACATCGCAAATGTACCGCAGCCCGGCCGCTGGATGAGGACGGGCTTCACCCTGAGGCTATAAATGCTGCGTTACAGATCGGTAATTTCCTATGCGGCTGTTTTTATGTATTTTGGAGGGAATTCCAAACTAAATGAACTTTTATGGAAAATTACCTGAGCTGTTCAAAAACCCTTATCGTACCATTTTTACTTTTGATGATGATGATCATCATCCCCCCGCCCGTACAGGCGCAGCAGGATGATGCGGCTTTGGAGGATTTTGCCCGGCAGCTGACCGGGCTTTTTAATGAAGCGCGCGCTGAGGGGCGCATGTGCGGGGATGAGTTCATGCCCCCGGCCCCGCCTGTAGCCCGGGACGAAGACCTGCGCCGGGCGGCCCGGATTCATTCCGCCGATATGTCTGAAAACGACTTTCGCGGACATACCGGCAGCGACGGCTCGTCACCGACTGACCGCGTTCGGAGGGTTACGGATCGTTTTTCCGGCGCAGCGGAAATTCTGGCCTATGGAAGCAACTCCCCGCAAAATGCCGTTAACCTGTGGCTCAGGAGTCCGGGTCATTGCCGGATCATCATGGGTCAACACTACCGGTACATGGGGGCGCATGTTATCCGGATGGCTGACCGACCGCAGCAACTGTACTGGACCGCAAAATTTGCCCGCAGTCCGGACCCGGCAGCCTACAGGCCTCAGGCACAAACGCCTGAAGAACAGTACTTACTGCTGCGCGGCAAGCAAATCTACATCTACGGAAGCTTCGATGATGAGCGTTTCAACCGGCTGCGACACTCTGTGTCGGAAGGGAGGCTTAACTATTTCCCAAATGCATTAAGGCATGCGGAACTGCTGCAGGAAAGAGAGCAGCTGCTTTCGCTCGCAGGATATAAACGAAGCCCCGAATTCGCGGTCGTGCGGATTGATAACGTGCTGATCATCGATCCTCCTGATCTCAATAATCTGATATTTCAGTACGAACTCGGGCTCATCACAATTTTTCCGGATGGTATTGAGAAGCTGTCTGAGTACCGGGTTTTCATCTGGGGTGAGGAAGTCTGCGCCGTTTGTGACACCCTCATAGAGCAGCTCAGGCTTGCAGGTACGCGCCCGGTTCGCTACTACACCGACCGCGACCCGCGAACGCTCGAGCACATGTGGAGCAAAGTAGAGCCGGCCGCCGCGTATGAATACAACCTTGACGGCACGCGTCACGTTGATCTGCCGGTGATAGAAATTGCGGGGACCATCCTCACCGGCGAAGTAAGTCTGCAGGATTTGCTGAACGCCCTGGAGTGAGCTTCGGGCCGGGAACACATCACCCTAAAACCAAAACAGCGCCTTAAATGGCGCTGTTTTTTTTGGAAATAGATATTCTAATTTAAAAATCTTCCCGCTTCCAGAAATCTTCAGGCTCTTTTGCCTCACGGTGTATGATTTGGTCCTGCTTGGGATCGGGACCGTAACTGTTGCTGCCTTCATCGCCTTCAGAAAACATGAAATAGAGCAGCACAATAAAGCCGATTAGCGGGATGAATGCCATCAGCAGCCAGAATCCGCTGCGGTTGGTATCGTGCAGGCGCCTCACACTAACTGCCAGCCCGGGGATAAACATAATCAGGCTGAACAGAATCGCAAAAGGGCCAAGACCTTCCTCAATATCAACCCCCGAAAGGGTTTCCATGAAAGAAATTGCAAAAATTATCATCAGGTTGAACAACTGGAAAAACCAGTATTCTTTCCTGCGCGACCGGCCCTGAAAATCAGAGAACCGTTTCAATGCCATGATGTACCATTCCATCAAAAATACCTCCCGCACAATTTATAAAAACATATTCACTGCATTTCGCTTACAAAAGATAACAAATCGGCCCAATGAAATTAAACTAAAAAAATCGGGAAAACGACCTCCCCTGCTTGCAGACTGATCAGGCTTTTGGATTTTATCATTTTGTTTGCTGCAGGCTTGCTATCTTTACGGTGTAGCAGTATTACCGGCTGACGGGCTGCATTTCATCCGAACTAAAACCCTGTATTTAGCTTAAGACGGAATTATCTGTGTTAAAATTACTCCCGGTTTACACTTGTGTTTTTTTAGCTGCGCTCATTGTATCGCTTCCCGTTAACATCAGCGCTCAGACGGGCGGGCAGCAGCTTTCCCCCGAAACCGCAGTCGACAGACTTAGTTATTCTTACGGATGGCAGACCGGAGCCGGAGCAGGAACTTCGGGTGAGCTTCCGTTCTGGATTTATTCCAACCGCTACGGTCAGATCGACCGACAAAGCGCAAACGGACTTTTCAGCTTGTTCGGGCTGGGAGAATATGATTTGGGTTCCGGCTTTTCAGCTGCCGTAAAGGCCGACCTGCTGTTTCGCACCTCTGATCGGTCAAATATTCATTTTAATGAAGGCTTCGTGCAGCTCAGCTACGGCTATTTTGAGCTTTGGGCAGGCCGCAAGCGCGAGCAGTTCGGGCTGATACACCCGACACTTTCTACCGGCAGCATGGATTTATCAGAAAATGCACGGCCGATCCCTCAGATCGTTTTTGCCACCCGCGGATTCATGCCTGTTCCTTATACCGACGGTATCCTGCATTTTGATGCCTCGCTGGGGCACGGCTGGCAAACCGACCGCAGCGACCGTTTTGTGGATGGGCTGGTGCGCATTCACCGCAAGCATTTATATCTGCGGATTTTTGATGAAAACGCGCCTCTTGTTTTGCACGGCGGCCTCAAGCACTTCGCACAGTGGGGCGGCACGAGTCAGCTGCACGGAAGCTCACCCGTAAACTTCCGTTCTTTTCTGGATGTGTTCTTTTCCCGCGCGGCAGATTCCAATGAAATCATCGGGGGAGGGCAGCTGCTAAACAGCGCGCAAAATCATATTGGCACCTACGATTTTGCCATTAAGGTAAATACTGAGCGCTACATTTTTTCGCTCAGCAGGCAGTTCATTCTGGAAGATACGCCCAATGCGAGGTTTGGCACCCCGTGGGACGGCATGTGGGGCGCTACGATATCGCTGCGGGAGCCGGGTCTGCCCCGGAGCTGGAAATCGGCCGGCAGTAATCCGCGGCCTGCAGCAGGTGCGCAGGGCTCACGGCTGCATCAGAGCCGTAGCGGGTCGGGCTTCAGGCCGCTGCTTCAAACCATTCACTACGAGTACATCGACCTGAAAGAAGGCATGTCGCGTTTTCCACAGCGGGCACGTGATGAATACTTCAACTACTACAATCACTGGGCTTACCGTGGCGGCTGGACCTACTTCGGGCAAAGCCTGGGGAATCCGCTGCTGCTCACCGATCCCTTGTACCTTGGGGTTGTTAACAACGAAATCATAGCCCATCATCTCGGTCTGGAAGGATTCTGGGGAGCCTTTGACTGGCGTTTTCTCTCAACGTACAGCCGAAACTACGGAGCGAACCGGGCTTCCCGCCGTACCAACCCAACCGGCCGAGAAAACCTGCTAACCGAAAGGCGGGATCAGTGGTCATTTTTGCTGGATGTGGGCACAAAGCAATTCTTCAAAAACACTGAAGCCCGAATCAGTTTTGGCTTTGATACGGGCGAGGTTCATCCTCAAAACTTTGGCACCCTGCTGACCCTGCGCTGGACAGCAGGTTCTTAGATAAAAAGAGCGGAACTGACCAACAACATCAAAGCGTGCATATCAGCTTTTAAATGCTGAATTTTACAGATTTACGGCTCAGGCTGACCGATTAATTGCGCCCAACGCTTTTCGGCATAGATACTGAAAGCCTGCTTTTCATGGCCCCAGCCGAAATGAAGCACATAAGGCCTCACCCAGATATGATCGCCGCTGCGGGGTAGAATCCAGAATAGCGACCGGAGCAGCTCGTGCATCCAGGGGCGCTGAATGCCCCGAAGCGAATAAATGAAGGGGTTGCAGTAGTACTTACAGGCGACCTCAGTGAAATCCTCATTATGATGGGTGAGGTAGCGGATGTAGTCCAGCTGTGCGCTTTCGTAGCCGTTGAACCAGGGCATCACATACAAACCGAGCCGGCTCATCGCCATGCCGAGGCTCCATTCGCAGCTTTCAAGGGTGCGGTTACGTTCATTAGTGCGGCTGATGAAGTGAGTTTCATCCATTCGGGCAAGAAAGGCTGATGCCTGTTCACAAACACGGCGGGTGAGCTCCGGATCGGCGGCAAAAATAAAGCCGGACTGCACCCTGTACAAATGGGTGAGACCAAAACGGCGCAGGGTTCGCTGCCGGCGGCGCAGCAGGATGTCGGTGGCGATGCCAAAAGATTTGGGTGCCCCAAAGAATACATCAGCCGACTCAGAACCTGTAAGCGTAAACCCGAACGGTTGCATAATGTGCCACAGCGGGTCGGGGTTTCGGCACCAAATCATATCGGAATCCAGATACAGGTTTCTTTCAAAAGGCATAAACCGATAAAGCTGATGCTTAAACCCTACAATGGATCTGTTTTCTACCGGTAAATCGAGTATTTGTGCAAACCAGTGACCGAATCCCAGTTTCCGGATTTCAGTGGCATGTTCATGGCTGCAATACAGAGCTACTGGTCTTTTCTGATCATACCTCCGGATGGCATCAACAGCTACAAGTACATCCCGCAAATACTTTGGCTTGCCGTAACTTGTAAATACGTAACCTTCAGGCTGTTTTTTCAAACCCGGCATGATCTCAGCACCCCGGTTTATATTTGTTCGGGAAGGCAAACTCAATACCTGACATAGCAAGCTGACCGAAAGGAAACCTTAAGATATAAACCAAAGCTAACCTTCATTAATGGCAGTTTTAGGACTTTATGTTTCCAAAAGTAAGGGATTCATCTTTCCAAAACCCAACAAAATCCCCGCTTGCGCATTTCTTCAATTAGTCAACAAGAAAGAAATTATAAAATCCTCCTATTTCAGCCTCACTTGGGAGGTTAAACCGCGCTTTTCCTCTGAATTCCAGTACCTCTCCTCCAAGAAAACCACGGGCTACCCGCCTTTCAACCCACGAGAGTTCTGAAAGCATTGAAAACCGCTCCAGATCAGCAGTGCGGTTAAGTCTCACGCTTTTTATGGCACCCTGTGGGTGCATCAGCTGAAGCTGAAGGTCTCGTGCAACACGTTTACCGTGCAGTCTTGATGTGCTGACGTTCTCTATACTGTGTACCGTAAAAATATCAGGACTTCCGTTACGGCTGTTCAGGTAATGACCTATTGTTCGGTTGTGCCGCTCACCTGCCGGTAAAAAGAAGAAGACAATATCCCAGTTATCCCGGTCATTCTGTGCAATAAACCTGTAACCGCTGTCCATCAGGCGTGTAGTCGTCTGATTTTGAAAGGTATGATCCATGTGTGCCGTACCACTCACTTCCTTCCGCGTCCCGTTTACTTCCACATAGCCTTTGGTACGGGCAAATGGAATGTGGGTAAAAATCCCGATTTCCTCACTTCCAATCCGGTAGATGCCGTCTCCAAGCTTAAAACCGGGCGCAATATCTTCGAGAAACAAGTGAATATCGTAGCTGATACCGTCTTTAGTAGTTTCGACACGAACCTGCATTTGTTCAGGCAAACGGCCTTTAAACCAAACTTCCCTGCCTTCTCTGAGCTGAAAAAGCCCGGTCTCTTTATTTTGGATAAGCTCTTCGATCGGGTACTCCCGGGAAAGCTGCCAGGTGTTGCCTTCCAGCCCGACTACCGAAACCCTCACACCTGTTACAGGCGACTTCAAGTTGCCAAAATTGGCCGCAGAAAAGGTAATGGTGACCAGCATACCATCATCCATGAAAAAGTGCCAGGTCCAGAACTCGTTGAAATGGCTTCCTGTGAGGGTTTGAGCCCAAATGTTATCCGGACCTAACGTGCTCAGTTCTCCCTGCGGATTAAGCGGTTGTGAAGCAACTTCCTCAGGAAGTCCATGCCACATAAATATCAGAAAAAAAGTAAACAGACGGGCTTTCATGGACGGAGAATTTGGAGTAGTTAAATCGGGGCTTTTTCAGAAGTAAAGACAGATGATGCACTTAATGCATCATCTGCCAAAAACTTCACTGCAACTTAGGATACGCCTGCCCGTCGTCTGAGATTATCCATCAGAGCATCAAAACCCCGGCGCTGGATAATCCGCTGAAAGGAACGCCGGTAAGACTCGGCTGTCGAAACATTATCGACGGACATATCAATCACAAACCACTCTCCGGCGCGGTTTTCAAGTTCATAAATTACCGGGGTGCGCACATTTTCGAGCGTAGCAATTGTGTGTGCGGTAACAAAGTTTCCGTTAACTTCGAATGATTCGTAGGTAACATCGGCGCGGTAAATTTCAAGACTGTTGAGAGACTGATCGCGGATAACGCGGGCAAAAACATCTACAAACTCTTCCCGCTGAGCCTGTGTGAGGGTACCCCAGGTCTCCTGAAGCGCATGTCGGGCCATAGCCTCATAGTCTATGATTTGATTGATGATATCCATTAATTCATCGCGCTGAGCATCGGTATGCTCAGTACCTTCGGGGCCGAGCAGGGCCTTTATTTCCTGATCGCGATCAATGAGCATTTCGCGCACTTCGTGGATTATAGCCTGATCAGCTGTGGCAGCCTGCACAGTATTGTGAACAAAAGTGCCGATAAAAATGGAAAAAAGGAGAACAAATACTTTCATAAGTCTGCGGTGTTGGTCGTAAAAAATTGATCGAGACGAAACCCGCCGGCGTTGAGCAGGCGTGCAAGCCTCACGTTGAAATCGTAGATATATTGCTTTTGCTGCGCTTCAAGCTCAAGGTTTTTGGTGAAGGCATCGATCAGGTTTGGTATTTCTCCGAAACCGATGTCGTAATCGAGCTGCTCCTGCCGCAGCCAGTTACGGCTTACATCAAGGGCACGTTCTACCGAAGACAACCTTGTTCGTGCAATCTGCGCATCTTTGTACTTATCGCTTACTTCAAGTTCTATGCCATCCCGAACGGCTTCGAGCGCATAACCTGCCTGCCGTAACTGAATCTGAGCTCGGTCGGTACGATTCTGAAGCTGTAGGAAATTCAGGTTTTGCCTGAAACCCAGGCCTACTGTCAGGCTTTCGGTATTGGCAGCATTGCTGATAAAGGGATTGCGCTGCCTGGGACGGTTTGGAGCGTAAGCGTAGCGATAAGTTGCCCCGACAAAAAGTGCCGGAAACATTTGTGCGCGCTGCGCATCTACGCCAAAACCGGCAGCATCCCGTACAGCGTCAATCTGGCGAAGTTCGGGCCTGCTAACTGCCGCATGAGCCAGGTAAGTTTCAAGGGGTTCAATTACAGCATCAAGCGGGTCAAGAAAGCGCTCATCCGGAATATAAATGATACCTGAATCCCTGCTGCCAAGTGCTATTGCCCATGCGCGTTCCAAAACTTCGAGATTGCGTTTTACCTCTTCTTTCTGAGCTTCAAATTCAAACTTAAAAATTTCAAACTGATAAAAATCAGCATCATCAATTTCATCGCTCCCCTCTTCGAAAAGCTTAATCAGTTCCCGCTCAGCCATTTCAATAGTACGCTCAGCTTCTGTAGTAAGGCGATCGAGTTCTACCGCTAACAGCCTGCCCTGCCATAACTGAAACAACTGAAGTTTAGTTTTTTGCTCTTCTGCTTCAAATTCAAACAAACTCACATTTATTCCCGCCTGTGAAGCCTTGATAGCGTTTCGGATGGCTCCCCATGTGTACACCGGCTGCAAAGCCGTAACTTCAAACTGATTAAAAAAGGCCCAGTCCTCCCAGTCATTTCTTAGACTTGGATCGAGATAAAGCTGTGATGAAGGCAAATCCATATCATCTCTGCTTTTCACACCGGGGATCAGGCCGTGGGCTGTTGTAAGGGTGAAGTTTGGTAAGATCCGGCTGTTACGTGCCCCGGCGTTGGTGTTACGCGCCAATTCGACATTCTGACGCCTTGCCTGGAGCTCTTTTGATTGTTCCGTTGCCAGCGTTAGAAAATCAGCAAGCGTGATGGTAACGGTGTCGGGCACGGCAGCACTATACGTACGCGAATAGGCAGGTTTATGTACTGTTAGGCCCAGTAAGGCCACGCACAGCAAAAGGTATCGGGCCTTAAAAAGAAAGTTTGTGATTATCATAAAGAATAAAATGGGTCGATGGGGATGACAGCATCCCAAACGCAGATAACGTAATTTGATGATACAAAAAAAGCCTTCACTTGTGATGAAGGCTTTTTTTGATGCGGAGAGTGAGGGATTCGAACCCCCGGAGACTTTCGCCTCAACGGTTTTCAAGACCGCCGCAATCGACCACTCTGCCAACTCTCCTGAGTTTCCAAATATAATAAATTTATCCGTTCAATGCTTCAGCTCCGGAAACAATTTCTGAAAGTTCTGTCGTAATGGCTGCCTGACGGGCCTTATTGTAGCTCAGGTTCAGATGTCCGATAATTTCTTTCGCGTTTTCGGTAGCGTTATCCATAGCAGCCATACGTGCACCCTGCTCGGAAGCATTTGACTCAAGGAGGGCACGCCACAACTGCATGTTAATATGAAGCGGGATTATATTATCCAGGATTTGGGCCGGATTAGGCTCAAAGATGTAATCAATATTATCGAAGGAATCTTCCTCGGTTTTATCAACCGAAACCGGAAGCAGTTTAGTAAAAATGCGGTTTTGAGCAATCACACTTTTGAACTCATTGAATGCGATATATACGCTGTCATATTCCCCGCTTTTGAAAGCCGCTGCAACTTCCGCAGAAATTTCAGCAGACCGATCGAAACGGAGGTTATCAAAGAAGCCGTTATTTTTCATAACTACCTTAAAATCGCGTTTACCGAAAAAATCTCCGGCTTTACGACCGATGGTAATTACGGAAAGTTTTCCGTTTTCTTTGAAGCCAGGAAAACGCTCTTTCAACGAATCGGTAACAAAGCGAAAAAGGTTGCTGTTAAAGCCCCCGCAAAGACCGCGGTCAGAACCTATAACGATAAGCAGAACATTTTGCGGATTCTCAACTTCTTTCATGAAAACGTTCTGAGATTCCGTACTGCTGCTCAATTTTTCGATAACAGCTTGCAAACCGGCCACATAGGGCCGGGTTGCAAGCACGTTTTCCTGGGCCTTGCGAAGACGAGCAGCGGCAACCATTTTCATGGCTTTGGTGATTTGCTGCGTACTTTTTACCGAAGATATTCGGTCCCGTATTTCGCGTAAATTGGCCATATTAGTTTGCTGAGGAGCTTAATATTTCATCTTTGGCTGTTTTTGCCGCTTCAATGAACTTCGCTTTTGTATCATCAGTGAGGTTTCCTGTTGAGCTGAGCTCATCCATCTCTTTCTGATACTTCAGATGCAGGGATTCGAGATAGTTTTTCTCAAAAAGCTGAATTTTATCAACTGTAAGCTCACTCAATACACCTTCATTATTAGCAAGCAGTACAGCTACCTGCTCTTCTACTGAAAGCGGCGAATATTGCTTCTGCTTGAGCAGCTCTACCGAACGCTCTCCTTTTGCGAGCTGCCGCTGCGTTGTAGCATCGAGGTCAGAACCAAATTTAGCAAAGGCTTCGAGTTCACGATACTGCGCAAGATCAAGTTTGAGCGTACCTGCAAGTTTTTTCATCGCTTTAATCTGTGCAGAACCACCCACACGAGATACAGAGATACCAACATCAATAGCAGGACGCACACCTGAGTTAAAAAGGTTAGTTTGCAGGAAGATCTGACCGTCCGTAATAGAAATTACGTTAGTCGGGATATAGGCAGAAACGTCACCGGCTTGTGTTTCGATAATCGGAAGCGCAGTTAATGAACCGCCGCCCTTTACGAGAGGCTTCAGTTCATCGGGTACGTCATTCATACGCTCTGCAACAGCCTGGTTCCGGTTGATTTTCGCAGCGCGCTCGAGAAGACGGCTGTGCAGATAGAAAACGTCGCCAGGGTAGGCTTCGCGTCCCGGAGGTCTTCTCAACAGAAGGGATACTTCACGATAAGCTACAGCCTGCTTGGAAAGATCATCATAGATAATCAAAGCATGGCGGCCAGTATCTCGGAAGAATTCACCAATAGCAGCTCCAGCGTAAGCGGCAATGTACTGAAGAGGTGCCGGAGCTGTTGCGGGTGCAGATACGATAGTAGTGTACGATTTTGCGCCTTCGCGCTCCAGAATCTGATTTACCTGAGCAATAGTCGAATTTTTCTGGCCTATTGCTACATAAATACAGTAAACACCGTTACCGTCTTTTTTATCGTGAGAAGCTTTCTGATTCAGGATAGTGTCGATTGCAATTGCCGTTTTACCGGTCTGACGGTCACCAATAATCAACTCACGCTGCCCACGACCGATTGGAATCATCGAATCGATGGCTTTTATACCGGTCTGAAGCGGTTCACTAACCGGCTCACGGTACACAACACCTGGTGCTTTGCGTTCAAGGGGCATACGGATGGTCTTGCCTGAGATCGGTCCCTTGCCATCAACAGGCTTACCGAGAGGGTCAAGCACGCGGCCAAGAACGCCTTCACCCACTTCGATGGAAGCAATGTTTTTGGTTCGCCGAACCGTATATCCTTCCTGAATAGCACTTGCAGAACCGAAGAGTACAATACCAACATTGTCTTCTTCGAGGTTGAGTACCATTCCCTGAACAGGGTTTCCGTCTTTGTCTCTGGAATCGGGAAGCTCTACGAGCTCACCCGCCTGGATTTTGCTCAATCCGTACACACGAGCGATACCGTCCCCTACTTCGAGAACTGTGCCTTCATCGTAGATATCGGATTCAGACTGAAACCCAGCCAGTTGCTTACGCAGAATGGCGGATACTTCATCGGGTTTAACGTGGCTCATAATAATATTGAATTAAACTCAGTCTTAAATCGGTATCGGTTTAAATTGCTGCTTTGAAAAACAAGTATTGAAGCTGTTCGAGCTTATGTTTAACAGAACCATCAATTACGGTATCATCAATTTTAACAACAAGGCCGCCAATGAGGCCGGGCTTATGTTTGGTTATTAATTCAACCGTTTTCCCTGTTTTCACTTCAAGTGCTTTTTTGATGCGGGATAGCTGCTCAGCTTCGGGCTGTTCGGCGAAAAACACCTGAACAAGCTCGATGCCTTCATGCCTGCGGTATGCATCAATAAAAGCCTGCATTATACCGGCAATGAGATTAAAGCGCGACTTCTCAGCAATAAGATCAAAAAAGGCGTTAACCTCGGCAGATACCGACTTACCAAAAAGTTGTTTGATAGCTTCCCGCTTTTTGTCAGCTTTTATTACAGGGTTCCGCAGAAACAAAACAAGCTCCCTTGAATGCTGAATGGTTTGATGAACATGTTCAATGTCCTTCAGTACCCTTGGTAGCGTTTTGGTTTCCAGGGCGAAACCCAGGAGTGCGGCTGAATATCGCCTTGCAGCTTTTGAAGGAATCATCTGGGATTAATTCTTGGATATTCCGTCGATAAAATCATCGACAAGCTTCTTGTTTCTCTTTTCGTCAAGTTCGGCGTTCAGGATTTTGGAGGCTGCTTCAAGTGCGAGTTCAGCTACATGCGACCTGAGCTCGAGCATTGCCTTTTGTTTTTCCTGTTCAATGGTTGCCAGAATCTGTTGTTTTACAGCTTCTGCTTCCGAACGTGACTTTTCAATAATATCGACACGAATCTTTTCGGCTTCTTCTTTAGCCTCTTTACGAAGGCGCTGCGCCTCAACCTCTGCTTTCCGAAGCGCTTCATCGTTGTTGCGGGAAATTTCTTCCGCACGCTTCATCGCTTTTTCGGCAGAATCGAGGGATTCCTGAATGCTCTTTTCACGCTTTTCAAGCGCAGCAAGAACCGGACCCCATGCAAATTTGCGAAGTGCCAGCAGGAATATAACGAAGGTGATTCCGATCCAGATAACAATACCGGGCTCGAAATTCAGCAGTGCATTTGCTAAAACCGGATTCATGCGTTTTAAAGATTTCGGGACCGTTTGCCTTACACCGGCATACTACCAGTGTTTAATGCACACGGCCGTAGGTGGAAAAGATTGTTTCGTATTAAGTATTTGCAAGAATAATGCAGATTACCAGCGCAAAGAAGGCAGCACCTTCAATAAGACCGGCGGCAATAAGCATAGCTGTACGAACATCGCCGGCTGCTTCTGGCTGACGTGCCATGGCATCCATTGCGCCTTTTCCAATCATACCGATTCCGAAACCAGCACCAAGAAGAATAATCCCGGCACCAAGACCGGCTGCGAGGTGGGCCATGTCAGCGAATTGAGTAACGTCCATAATAGTAACTCCTAAACGTGTAAGTGTATTTAGTTAACTGTTGTTGAATGATGATTGTGACAATCAGTGTGCTGCAGCTGTTTCTGCATGATGGTGCTCATCGTGATGGCTGTGATCTTCCAGAGCCATTCCGATAAACAATGCAGAAAACATAGTGAAAATGTACGCCTGAAGGAATGCAGCAAAAACCTTAAGCGCATAGATAAACAGTGTAAAGGGAACCCACAGCAAAGCTGATGCAAGTCCGAGACCGGCACCGTAAAGCCCGGCGAAAACGAATATCATGCCGAGCATGCTTAGAATGAGCATTTTCCCGGAAAGCATATTTGCAAAAAGACGAACTGCCAGTGCGAACGGTTTGGTAAAAAGGCCAAGCACTTCAACCGGGATCATAATAATGAGCATGAACTTGGGGATACCCGGCATTGCGAACACGTGCTTCCAGTAATCTTTGGTACCGTTCAGGTTCACCATGAAAAAAGTGGTGATTGCAAGAGCCGCTGTTACTGAAATATCTGAGGTAGGTGTTTGCCCCCATGGCGCAAGGCCAAACAGGTTCATGAAAAGAATCATAAAAAAACAGGAAAGCAGATAAGGGGCAAACTTCATGTATTTCTCTTCCCCAATATTTGCTTTAACTACTTCGTCCCGCAGATATACAATTAGGACCTCCGCAAAATTCATACCTGCACCTTTTGGTGCAGTTTCGCGGCCAATGCCGGCTTCATATTTGCGGGCCATGCGGCCGAAAATAAAGAGCGTAAGAAAACCCGCAAGCCAAAACCAGAGTATATGTTTAGAAATCGAAAGATCAAGAGTTACCGGAGTGCCGTCAGTTCTTACAAGTTTGTACGTTACCGGACCTGATTCGCCTGCAACAAAGGCCTGAGGATTTTCTACGTAAAACTGATCCTGAAACAACCCGCTGTTCATGGCACTTTTAGTTGAGCCAAAAAAATGAAAACCTTCTGAAATCAGAATCCGTGGCAGATACAGCTTCGGAAGTGGTTCAAACTCAATGTAATACCTATCCCCTAACTTGGCAATTACGTCAATATCCCCGTAGTTTCTCTCTTCATCTTGCGCAATAACAGTTGTAGGTGTAACATACAACAGAGCAAAAAGCAGCAGGAATGCAGTACGAACAAATTTATTCATTACGTAATAATTGCGGGTTGTCTTTGATTTTGAGTACAAAAATAATTTCCAATACAGACTTGATAATATAAGCAATAAACAGACTAATTATAAAGCCAAATTGGGGGAGTTCTGTCAAAAAAATAATAATGAACACCATAATCAGCATAGCTAACATCCGAAGCCCCATGCCCCCCATCACTTTGAGCATGAATACATTCATTCCTGCATGAATTCCGCCTTTAGCGAAATACAGAGCAGTAATGGCGTTGAGGCTTGTTGCAATCAGTGCAATTATGTGGCCTGTGAGCAAATCTGTACTGTAATAATAATGAAACAGCGCCAGGGCTGTAAGGAACAGAAATGCATCAATAGCAAGTAAATATAGCAGAAACTTACGCCACATCACAGCTTATTCTTTTTTTTGTTGTGCCGGTCCTTTTCATTCAATTCCAACGCGGTTTTATAAATGGTCCAGAGCATAGATATGAAACCCAGAAATATACCTGCAAGCATAAGCCAGGGGCCGGTATCATAGCGATTGTCGAGCCACACACCAATCAGAACAGGAACGGACATGGTAATCCCCACTTGCAGCCCAAACTGTATGTATTGCCCGAAACCCCTTACATCCATTAATTTAGACTGTTTTTTTTGGGTTTATGCACGCTAAAACTGCGGCTCTTCGCTGTCTTATTTTTTTGCACCTTCTTTATCAAGCGAGATGGTACTGCCCATTCGGCAGGCTCCGTCAAACTTTGCCCCTTCTTCGATCAGGAGGACATTCGTTTTAATATCACCGGTTACGTGGGCTGACTGTCGTAAAATAAGACGGTTAGCGGAAACAACATGCCCGTCAACTTTACCAGCGATATCTGCATCTTTAGAATTAATGTTTCCTCTTACAACACCACTTGCAGAAACAATGCACTTGGCTTCGATTTCGATTTCTCCATCTACTGTACCGGAGATACGGATGTCATTTTTCCCCGAAATAATACCCTGAACTGTTGTTTGCTCGCTTACCATGTTAATTGCCGGCACAGACTGGTTGTCCTGAGCCGGAACAGTTGATTCAGGCTTATTTTTTTTTCTGCTAAACATATGGTTTAGTTTAAGTTGGTGAATGATTCAGATGGATTTAGTGCCACACCGTTTCGCCATAGTTCAAAATGAAGATGTGGCCCTGTTGTAAGCAGACCGGAACTTCCTACACGCCCGATTATATCTCCACGCTTAACAAAATCGCCCTTTTGCCTTGCGAGGCTTTTACAGTGCTTATAAATGCTCGCAAATCCGTTAGTGTGCTGTATAATAATTACATTGCCATATTGAACCGTAAACGCGCTGAACAGGATCACCCCGTCGGCAAAAGTCCGTATGACCGTACCCTCAGCGGCAGCAATGTCAATTCCGGTATGGCCTGTTGAAATATCAAACCGCCTTGTTACTGTACCTTCAAGCGGAAACGGCAGAGGCAAATCCCAGTCAGACGAAAAAAACGCTTCTGAGGAATGAACAATCTCCTCCGGGCTCAGTCCGCGTACCTGCGTAAATGCATCGCCATCCTCTAACTCAAAAAAAGCGGGTGAAATACTAAAAATTTCAGGCCTGTCTTCTGCATTTATGCCGGTTGCAAATGTCGTGTCGGTACTTTGCATTAGGGCCAGCTTAAAGTTACTTAACTGAAGTTCGTTTGCATGAAGTGAATCTCTCAAAACTTCAATTCTGTCTCTGATTTCCACAATCTGCTCCCGAACAGCCTGATCTTCTCTGTTAAAAAGAAGTGTACCAAGCGGTGTAAGGAAGAAAAACAAAAACATAAGGCCGATCACAATCAGATGCGACAATACCACCAAGCCTAACATCTTACGTGGTACAATGGTGTAAGGCTTGTTGGTATCGTGTGCCTGACCCTGCCATAGCAACACGGTCAGTTTTTCATTGCTGAAGGATGTTATACGAGAAATAAAATCAAGCATCCGGTCAGTGCGAAACTTTGGTTGATTCCGGCATAAGCCGCTATTTTTGTGATTTGCTTAGAACGGCTAAGATATGATGTTTACAATCAATTTCTCAGATTTCTTTAGCCCGATTGTTTCATTTTGAAAATTCCTGAAGCTCATCCAACAACCCGCCAAACTCACGTGCAATGGTTTTCCGGCTGAACTGCTGCTTAAAAGCACTTTCTGCCCGGGGCAGCGTTTTGCCTTCCCAATCCCGGTACATCTTTTCAAGGGCTTTTGCCTGTTCGACAGCTTCATTCATGCCGCAAATATATGCGGCCCCATAGGATCTCAGCAGATCAGCGGTTACCCCTTCAGGCAGATATGCCAGCACCGGCTTACCGCTGCCAATGTATTCAAAAACTTTGCCGGGGGTTACGGCATCAATTTTGGGGATGTTGCCAAGAGTAAGGAAAAGGGCATCAGCTTTCATCAGGTTTTCGACAGCCCGCTGATGCGGCACATATCCCAAATCTTCTATGATATCATTTAGCTGAAGCCGGCCGATGACCTTTCGGTGCGCATCTGTGAGCCCGCCCTGAAACTGAACACGAAAGCGGCTTCTTTGCTCCGGGTTCCTTTTCAAAAAAATACTTATGCTCACCAACAGCGCATCGGGTGCTATGCCGCTGTAAAAACGGCCGCTGTGCAGCAGCGTGAATGTTCTGAAACCCGCCGCTTTGGGTGCGCTAACTTCCCCGGTGATGCCTTTGGCAAAATTCTCCGGGTCGTAGCCGTTTGGAATTACGTAAACCTGCCCCGCCCGGGCCCTTTCAACCCGTTTCAGAAGAGCGGTTTTGTAGGCTTCATTAACAACGGTAATCAGGTCTGCAGCGGCAAGGGTTTTGGCTTCGATGGCTTTCATCCTGCGGTAATGCCAGCGTGTCGGATAGCTGATCCAATGACTTTCCAACCAGTCATCCCGGAAATCCATAATCACCGGCAAACCATATTCCCTCTTAAGGCGGGCTGCAAGCAGCAAATTGCTGTACGGCGGCGCCGTTGCTATAACGGCCTGAATTTTATTTCGGGCGATGAGCTCACGGGCCTTTTCGAGGGCCGGTTCGATCCAGCCTGTTTTATTATCCGGTTGGAAAAACCAGGCTGTTACAGCAGAAAGCAGGCGTGTTTTCCACTCTTTAGGCTGAACCTGAAGCCTTTCGCCCCCTGCTGCAGATGCCATAAAATGGAAAAATGTTCTTGCCTTTACCCGCTCAATGTGAATACGCCTGTGCTGCAGTTCTTCGAGCAGGCTCTCATCAAACTGATAATATGCACCGGGTTCCGGAGCTAAAATTACGGGGTTCCAGCCATAATCCGGAAGGTACTTTGCAAGTTTTGCTGGCCGCTGCACACCACTTCCGCCCATGGGTGGAAAGTAGTAGGCAATGATCAGAACTGTTTTTGCAGGAGGTTGCAGCGAAGGCGCTTCCTGTTTTTCCATTTATTTCAGGATGTATGGCGGTTTAGCGCATCGAATAATTGGGGGATTCTTTGGTGATGTGTACGGAGTGCGGATGGCTTTCCCTCATACCTGCCGGTGAAATACGCACAAACTCAGCCTGCTGTAAATCGCTGACCGAAGCAGCGCCGCAGTACCCCATGGCAGCACGAAGTCCGCCGTTCATCTGATACACAACTTCAGATAAAGTACCTTTGTAGGGCACACGGCCTTCTATGCCTTCCGGCACGAGCTTGCGAACGTCGTCTTCCACATCCTGGAAATAGCGGTCTTTGCTGCCCTTGCTCATGGCGCCGATGCTGCCCATGCCGCGATAGGTCTTGAATTTCCGGCCCTCATAAATAATGGTTTCTCCCGGGCTTTCATCTACCCCGGCAAACATTGAGCCCAGCATCACCACATCTGCCCCGCCCGCTATTGCCTTGGGGATATCTCCCGTTTGCTTTATACCGCCATCGGCAATCAGGCCGATACCGTTTTCGCGGGTATAGGCGGCAACCTCCATTACTGCACTCAGCTGTGGTACACCAACGCCGGTTACGATACGTGTTGTGCAGATCGAACCAGGGCCAACACCTACTTTCACGGCGTCGGCACCGGCTTTGTGCAGGGCTTCCGCAGCCTGACGCGTAGCGATATTTCCGCCAATTATAACAAGCCCGGGGAATTTGGTCCTGATGGCTTTCACCATATCAAGCACCCCCTGTGAATGACCGTGTGCGGTATCAACCACAACTGCATCTACTGAGGCATTCACCAATGCGGTAACACGCTCCTCGGTATCAGCTGCAATACCTACTGCTGCGCCAACGCGAAGCCGGCCGATATCATCTTTACATGCGTTAGGGAAATTCTTTTTCTTTTCGATATCCTTAAAGGTTATGAGGCCAACAAGGGTACCATCTGAATCAACAATCGGGAGTTTTTCGATTTTGTGGGTCTGAAGCAGGGTTTCGGCTTCTTCAAGCGTTGTACCGGCCCGGGCGGTAACAAGGCGGCCTGCAGTCATAATCTGAGTGAGTTTACGGCTGAAGTTGGTCTCAAAACGCAAATCGCGGTTGGTAACAATACCCAGCAGTTTTTTCTGATCATCCACAATCGGAATGCCGCCAATTTTGTGATGGCTCATCACGTCGCGTGCCTGCCCTACAGTAGCATCGGCGCCCAGCGTTACCGGATCAACAATCATTCCGCTTTCGCTGCGCTTCACCAGCCTCACATGCTCAGCTTGTTCAGCTATCGTCATGTTTTTGTGAAGGATTGCCATACCACCTTCGCGGGCCAGGGCAATGGCAAGCCGGTATTCTGAAACGGTATCCATTGCAGCAGCAAGAACCGGTATATTCAGCTTCAGATTACGGGCCAGAATTACAGACGTATCAACATTACGCGGCAGAACCTGTGAGTGTGCCGGAACAAGCAGCACATCATCATACGTGAGACCCTCGCGGGTAATTTTATGCGGAAAAGGTTGATGGGACATAGTTTTTAACTGGTTTCAGGATAGCTCTCAAGATAACTAAATATGCTTTGCCGGATGAAACCGAATTTATAAGTGTTCAGCCCAAAACTGCTGCACAAGGCTTAGCTGATCGGGTCGTATTTGAACCTCTCTTCCCGCTCAACTGCTTGGTACAGTATCTTCACCCTTATATTACGGGAAAAGCAATCGTTGAAATTTTCCTGCAAATTGGTATTATCCCGCTTAATGAAATAAGCAAAAGATTCTGAGTGCTTATGAATCAATCGGTTTTCAGAATGGTTAATTTTAGGTACAAACTCATTTCACTCAATCCCGGATACTTTGGATTCCTTTTTTCAGCTTAACCTTCCCGTTAACGACCCGGTTCTGATTTTTGCTATCGTGATGCTCATCATCCTGCTGGCACCCATGGTCGTGCAGCGCCTTAAAATACCGGGCCTTGTGGGAACCATCCTTGCCGGAACCATTGTAGGGCCGAGTGTACTCGGTCTTCTTGAGCGCGATCAGACCATCATTCTGCTTGGTACCGTAGGCCTGCTGTACCTGATGTTTATGGCCGGTTTGAGTATCGACCTGAATAAATTTGAAAAGAATCGTAACAAGAGCCTCATTTTCGGCCTTATTTCCTTCCTCATACCTCAGCTTGCGGCATTACCCGTTGGGATGTATCTGCTTGATTTTTCTTTGGCTTCCTCTTTGCTGCTTGGTTCCATAGTAGGCTCTCATACCCTGCTGGCATACCCGATCGCAAACCGGATCGGCATTACCAAAAATACAGGTGTAACAATGGCCATGGGCGGTACTATTGTTACTGATATGCTCTCACTGCTGATTTTGGCGATTGTAGCCAATTCACTCGCCGACGCTACCGGCTTCACCTTCTGGCTTACTTTTGCAGTTCTGGTTATTGGATACACCGCTGCCATTTTGCTTGGTTTACCTGTAATCGGCCGCTGGTTTTTTAAAAATGTGCGCAATCAAACCAATACAGAATATGTATTTATGATTGCATTGCTGTTTATTTCAGCTTTCCTCGCCGATTTGGTTGGCCTGGCACCCATTATCGGTGCCTTTCTCGCAGGGCTTACCTTAAACAGACTTGTACCGGAGAGCGGCACCCTTATGAGCAGGGTGCAGTTTGTAGGAAACGCTTATTTTATTCCCTTTTTCCTTATTTCAGTAGGGATGCTTGTTGATGTAAAGGTTATGTTTGAAAGCTGGGAGGTATGGGCTCAGACCGCTGCATTTACAGCGCTTGTACTATTCGGAAAAGGCTTCGCAGCTAAACTCACCCAATGGATCTTTAAATTAACGCCTGAAGAAGGATGGACCATCGCCGGGCTCACCATTCCGCAGGCCGCAGCAACGCTGGCCGTTACACTTGTTGGCTTCGAAATCGGCCTGTTCACTCAAACCTCAGTGAACGCAGTTGTACTTATGATTCTGATCACCTGCCTCATCGGGCCCAGCTTAGTAGAGCGGTACGGGCGTAAAGTAGCCCTAAAGGAAGCAAGCCAAAGCTACAACCCTCTGGATGCTCCGGAGCGTATTCTGGTACCGCTTGCAAATCCTCAGACGGCCGAGGCCCTGATGGATATCGCTATGATAATCCGGAAGAAAAACTCAACAGAACCACTTTTCCCGCTCACTGTAGCGCGTAGTTCCGATACTGCCGACAGCGACGCCCGGGTTGCCGAAAGCGAGAAAATGCTGAGTCATTCCGTTGTTCATGCCGCTGCCGCCGAAGTACCGGTTCTGCCCGTAACCCGCATCGATATGAATATCTCAAACGGCATTATTCGGGCCGTGAAAGAGCTTCGTATCTCACATGTCGTAATTGGCTGGAACGGGGAAATTTCTGCCAGGCAGCGCATTTTTGGTACCGTACTCGATCAGCTTCTGGAACAGAGCAAACAGCTTATTATGGTTTCAAAGATTGACCATCCGCTCAATATCACCGAACGTATTTTCCTTATAGTACCTCCTTATCTCGACCGGGAACCAGGCTTTACCGGCGCCATGCTCACCATCAAAAATATGGTGAATGAGATCGGCGCTGAACTTCTGGTAGTTACTTCTCGCAACAACCATCAAACCCTCAAGCAGCTTGTCGAAAACCAGGAACCAGAAATCGAAGCCGGCTACATAGTACTCGATGAATGGGCAAGCCTGCTCAAAGATGAGCGGATTCAGTTCAAAGATGAAGAAGACCTGCTAATTCTGCTCAGCACCCGTAACGGCACCGTTTCATGGGATGCCAATCTCGAGCGCCTGCCCCGCATTATCGCCCAAAACTACCCCGGCGTAAACTTTTTCACCATATACCCCAGTGAAATCACCAACGACGACAGCCAGCAAAGTTATGTTTCTTTCGATAACATGCACGATATCCCCGATATTCACAACGAAAACGTGAATTTCGAACTCGATGATATGGATGCACACCAGGCCTTGCGGGAGCTGATGGGCAAGCGGTTTAATTCTAACCCGGTTGAGCTTTCTGAAATTATCGAAAAAGTACTCGCACAGGAAATCGACAACCTGCCGGGCGAACTGCCGGGCGTTGTTCTCACCAAAACCCGCTCAGTAAACCTGCAGGAGCCTGCTCTTTTCATGGGTATAAGCCCTAACGGCATCTCATACCCTAATGTGGAGGAAAAAGTAAAACTCCTGTTTGTGCTTGTTTCACCGGCATCCCACAGCACACAGCGCAACATCCGTACCCTCGGCAATATTGCACGAATGCTGGGGCACAAAAAAACCTATCTGAAACTTAAAGATGCCCGTACCTTTACCCAGATTAGTAAAATTATCTTTGACGCCCGGTCCGAATTTTAACCCCTGGTAACCAAACTATGTTTTTTGTTTTTGATATTGAAACCATTCCCGATATCGCTCTGGTAAGGCTTGCTCTTGATCAGCCCGATATGCCGGAACCTGATTTACTGGAACTTGCAGGTGAGGAGCTTGCCAAGAATAAATCCGGCTTTTTGCCACCCATGTTTCACCGTATAGTTGCCTGGGTTGGGCTCTGGATCGATAACGAGGGGCAGCCCCGCAATAAAGCAGAATGGCACGGAACAGACGAGAAAGAAGGCATTCAAAAACTGATTGACGTCCTTCGCATTTACAAAGATTTCGGGCTGATCCATCACAACGGCCGCGGCTTCGATTTGCCCCTGCTCACCTACCGCAGCCTCAAACACGGCCTTCAGCTGCCGCACCGGCTCAACACCCACGATATAAAGTACCGGTACAGCCAGCAAAATGTTGACCTTGTAGATCAGTTCAGTAATTTCGGTGCAAGTTCATGGCCCAAGCTCAAGCATTTGGGGCTGCTGCTCGGTATCCCCTTCAAAAAAACGGGTGAAGGAAACGCCGTGTACGAAATGTTTCAACAGGGCAGCCTTGCCGCCATTGAGCACTACTGTTATGAGGATGTAATCGCGACCTACCTGATCTGGCTGTACATGAAGTTCAACAATGGCGAATTCCGGCCCGAACACTTTGAAGGGCTGCGCGACCGCGCCCTTGCCAAGCTGCTTGAAATTCAGGCTGAGGAGCCCTGATTGCCAACACGTCCCTGCATGCAGTGCACCTAAGGGCACAAGCTTGCCAAGATTGGAGTCTGGCAGGGTTTCCGGCTGAGTGCTCTTGCTAAAGCAGTTTGTTGGGGGTGGGATGTGATAGCGGGTGTAAGTCATAAAAAAGCCTGCCTGGCATTTTGCCGGGCAGGCTCTTTATTTTCAGGATGAGGGAGAAAACCTCCGCAACATCAGACTCAGATAACGGTACCGTCTTTTATTACAGAACTCTTCGGCACAACCACAATGCCGTCCACAACGGAGTACTGATCGTAATTGCCGTCCTCAAGGTGCGTTCCGCCGTTGATTCGTACATCATTTCCGATTCGGGAGTTCTTATCGATGATGCAATTCTGAATGAAGCAACGTTCACCGATTCCAACCGGGGGCAGGCTCGCATTCTTTGTAGCGATTTCATCAAACCGCGGGAAGTAGTCATTCCCCATCACGATACTGCTTGCAACAGTTGTGCCACGGCCAATACGCGAGCGGATACCGATAAGCGAATTTTCGATACGGCTGGCTTCAATCACCGAGCCTTCAGCCACAATGGTGCGCTCAAGCGTAGTGCCGCTAATTTTCGAAGCCGGAAGCATTCTTGCACGGGTGTAAACCATATTGGCAGTATCATAAAGGTTAAACTTCGGCATTGCTGTTGTAAGCTCGAGGTTGGCTTCAAAAAACGACTTGATGGTTCCGATGTCTTCCCAGTAACCGTCATAGACAAATGAACTGACCTTACGGCCGTTCTGAATTGCTGCCGGGATAATTTCTTTACCGAAATCTTTGGCTTCAGGCTGCTCATCAAAAAGCTCCTTCATTACCGAGCGGTTGAAGATATAAATACCCATTGATGCCAGATAAACCTTGCCCTCATTGCGCAATTCATCCGAAACTTCAGAACTCCAATCGCCGAGTTCCTCTTTCGAAGGCTTCTCCACAAATGAATCAATAGAACCATTTTCTGCTACTTTCATGATGCCAAAACCGGTTGCATCATCGGCATTAACCGGAATTGTTGCGATGGAAACCTCTGCTCCCGAAGCTTTATGCGCCGCAAGCATGGTCTTAAAATCCATCTGATACAACTGATCGCCCGAGAGAATCATCATGTACTCAAAATCATGATTATCCATGTGATGTATCGACTGCCGCACCGCATCCGCAGTACCCTGAAACCAGTTTTGGCTGGTGATCGTCTGCTCGGCTGCAAGCACATCCACAAAACCCGGATTGAAGGGGTCGAAGCTGTAAGTATTTTTGATGTGCCGGTTCAGGGATGCTGAATTAAACTGCGTTAGCACATATATTTTCCGAATGTTATTATTCAGGCAGTTTGAAATCGGGATATCCACCAGGCGGTATTTGCCTCCAATGGGCACAGCCGGCTTCGAACGGCTTCTCGTGAGCGGATACAGCCGCGAACCCTGTCCGCCGCCTAAAATTACTGCAAGTACATTTTCCATAGTTCTGAAAGGGTTAGATGATTGATAGTTTCAGTTAATAAGCTCTTTGTAGAGATCCAGGTAGGTCTGTGCGGAACGGTTCCAGGTATAATCCAGGCCCATAATTTTCTTTCGGTTGGCTTTAAACGCTTTTTGATCTTCAAATAAATCAGTTGCCCGGTACAGAGCATGGATCGCGTCTTCGAGGGTAAAATGGCGGAAACGGATGCCGTAGCCGCCTTCCTCCCCGATATCACGAACCGAATCTTTCAGCCCGCCTACTTCCCGCACAATGGGGATGGTTCCGTAGCGCATGGCGTACATCTGGTTCAGTCCGCAGGGTTCAACCCGCGAAGGCATGAAGATGAAATCCGAACCCGCATAGATGCGGCGCGACAAGGTTTCATTATACTGTATGGATGAATCAAAAAAGCCGGTGTACTCAGCTGACATCATGCGCAGGCGCTCCTGCAGCCAGTGGTCGCCGGTTCCGAGCACAACAAAGGATGCGCGGCCGCCCTGCTCAATAAATTCTGAGATTACGGACGGCAGAAGATCAGCCCCTTTTTCTTTAACAAGCCTGCCGATAAATGCAATCAGCGGGTAGTTTGTATTCAGGTTGAAGTAATCACAGATCAGGCGCTTGCTCTTGTCCTTGCCGCTTTCAACCGTTCTGGCATTGTAGTGATACTCGAGCATATGGTCGGTTTTCGGGTTCCAGACCTCATCATCAATCCCGTTAATGATTCCCGTACACTTGCCCCTCTCTGCCCTTAGCAAGCCTTCAAGGCCACCGGCAGAGTCCTGAAGCTCATCCATATAAGTCTGAGAAACCGTAGTAACTTTCCAGGCTTTCCGGATGCCCGCTGATAGCGAATTAAAACGTCCGCCCCAGTCCAGAAAACCACGCTGACCCGGTTTTACCGAGGGGATAAGGTCCGCCTTGCCCATATCATAATTGCCGTGATACTCGCCGTTATGTATAGTTACAATGGTCGGGATTTTTTCCATGCCCGTAAAGGTGTCCGTAGCGGTAATTAAAAACGGAACCAGTGCGGTATGATGGTCGTGGCAGTGCAGCACATCCGGATAGGTAGAAAAGGTGCGAATCCACTCCAAAGCTGCAAGCTGAAAACTCAGATAGCGCTCAAACTCATCCCAAAAACCATAGCCTGAATCTGCATCCACATAAATGCCTTTGCGGTCGAGGCGGCCCGGTACATGCACCAGATACAGCGGGAACCCCAGCTCATCGCCCTCTACCTTATGGATTTCAAAATGAAACATCTGATTTCCCATCCACGTACTCGCCGCGTGCACAACCTGAATATTACGCTCATTTATCCACTCATTGTTGTATCTCGGCATCACCACCCATGCATCGGCCCCCAGGGCCTTCTGATATTTAGGCAGCGAACCTACCACATCTGCAAGCCCGCCGGTCTTGGCCACCGGATAACACTCAAAACTTAAATGTATTATGTTCATAAACTATTTTCTAACTATATATAAGGACTGATAAACGGCTTATAAGCGCCGTTCAAGGCGTGTTATTTTGCTTGTAGTATAAAGCTAAGCAACCTAATTATGAAATAGATTGTCTTATTTCATTTTAACATAATCAATTATGCTTTCCCCTTGCAGCGGCAAGGGTTAACTTCACGGCCGTTAGTCAGATTAAATGAACCCTACCGGTACAGCGTTCGTAAGCTGCCCGCCTATTCACCAGGCCTTCATTTTGAACAAAACAGCTTTTAATGAACTTTAAAGCCAGTTTGCTCAAGCATTCAACCCCAACGCCTCATTCATCACAACCCACATACAATCCCACATGTCAATTATTCAGGTCCAGCAGATTGTAAAACGTTACGGCTCTTTCACTGCCGTTGATGGCGTAAGCTTCAACGTTGAGAAAGGGCGTATTTTCGGGGTGCTCGGCCCCAACGGTGCCGGCAAAACCACCACCATCCGGATGATCAATTTCATCACCATACCCGACAGCGGGCAGGTGCTCATCAACGGGAAGCCGGCCAGCGCCGAAAGCCAGAAGCTGATCGGCTATCTGCCTGAAGAGCGCGGCCTCTACAAAAAAATGAAGGTCGGCGATCAGCTGCTCTACCTCGCCCGCCTGAAGGGCATGAGCGACCGCGACGCCCGCAAATCCCTCACGTACTGGCTCGAGCGTTTTAAAGCTACCGACTGGCTCAAAAAGCAGCTGGGCGAGCTCTCCAAAGGGCAGCAGCAGAAAATTCAGTTTATCTCCACCATCGCCCACGATCCGGAAATCTGCATCTTCGATGAGCCCTTCAGCGGGCTCGACCCCATCAACGCAGAACTGCTGCGCGAGGTCATTCTGGAGCTTAACCAGAAAGGCAAAACCATCCTCTTTGCCACCCACCGCATGGAACAGGTCGAGCAGATGTGCGACGATATCTGCCTGTTCAACGAAGGCAAGCTGCTGCTCACCGGCTCCCTTGCCGATGTTAAACGCTCTTTCGGCAACAATACCGTAAAGCTCTCCTTCATGGGCGACGGCGGCTTCATCGACCATCTCGAAAACGTGCGCATCAACAACCGCTCGGCCAACTTCGCCGAAATCCGCCTGCTCCACGGCACCACCGAGCAGGACGTCCTCCAGAACGCGGTAAAGCACGTACAGCTCACCCACTTCGAGTTCGTGCAGCCCAGCCTCAACGAGATTTTCATCTCTACCGTAAGCAACGCCACCGCCAACGCCACCTCAAAAGCCTAACCCCAACCGGCCTCCATGATTGACTTCAGCAAATTCCTGATCATTTTCAAACGCGAGTACATCACCCGCGTAACCAGCAAAGCCTACATCCTCACCACGCTGCTGGCGCCGCTCATCTTCCTGGCGTTTTTCATCATCCCCGTACTTGTGGTGCTGCTCACCCCCGACACGCAGCGCAGCGTAGCCATTGTTGATGAAACCGGCACCATCGCCCCCCGCATGATCGAAACCGATCCCGATAAATACCTCCACCTGCCCGAGCTCACCCTCGAAGAAGTGCGCGAGCGCGTAACCGACGGCCGCCTGCACGGCTTCGTTGTGGTAGATGAAGACGTAATCGCCGGCACCCGCACCGCCGAGCTCATCTATGCCGGCACTGGCGGGGTAGCCTTCATTACCGAAGTGCGCTCTGCCCTGCGCAACGCCATACGCGACGAAAAACTCGACCGGGCCGAAGTAAGCCCGGAAGTACGGCAAATCATGAACGAGCGCATCGCCCTCAGTACCCGCGTACTCACCGAAACCGGCGACGAAGAGCAGGATACCAGCGCCCTGTTCGTGGTAGGCCTGCTGCTCGGCTTTGTGATGTACATCTCCATGTTCGTGTACGGCGGCATCGTGATGCGCGGCGTAATCGAAGAAAAAACCAGCCGCATTGTAGAAGTCATCGTCTCCTCGGTGCGCCCCTTCGAGCTGCTCATGGGCAAAGTAATCGGCGTCGGTGCCCTGGCCGTAACGCAGTTCGTATTCTGGGCACTGGCCATCGGCGGCATTTCGCTGGCAGCAACGCCCATCATGCTGTACTTCTTCGGCAGCCGCGCCACCGAAGCCGCTGGCGGCGACACCGCAGCAGCCGTTCAGGCCATCGAAAGCGAGCTGCCCTTTACCATGCCCGAGATCGGCATCGGCCTCATAATCGGCTTCCTGGGCTTCTTCATCCTGGGCTACCTCATGTACAGCGCCCTCTTCGCCGCCGTAGGTTCCGCGCTCGAGTCAGAAACCGAAAACCAGCAGCTCACCACCGTAGTATCGCTGCCCATCATCATCCCGATACTGTTCATCAGCCCGGTATCCTCCGATCCGGATTCCACCCTGGCGCTCGTGCTGTCGCTCATCCCGCTGTTCAGCCCCATCATCATGCCCGTGCGCATGGCCGTGATGTCGGTGCCCGCCTGGGAAATCGGCCTCAGCTTCGTACTCATGACCCTCACCTTCCTCGGGCTCATCTGGCTGAGTGCCCGCATCTACCGCGTCGGCATCCTCATGTACGGCAAAAGCGCGAGTTTCAAAGAGCTCGCCAAATGGGTGCGCTACAGCTAAACCCAAAGGCCGTAAAACCGCGGGATTTTTTTTATCGGGTGAAAAGGAAAGTGCCGCGGTACAGCCGCCCGCCGTGGCCGGCTGCAGGCCACGGGGCATCCCTTAACTGCGGGGCGGATGGCACCCGCCTCATAAGCCTCACACCCTCCCTACAGGAAAAAAAGGCGCTTTCGGAAACCGGCTGCCGTGCCCAACACGGCTGCTGCTCCGAAAGCGCCTTTTTTGATGCGAAAAGCTCAGAAGGCCGCCGCACGAAACCCCACAAAATTACCGGGCAGCCTGACTCTTTTTGGGGTCCGGCTCACAAAAATCCAGAGACGATTTGATGTTCAAAATTGCTGAACTGCCTCCCAAAGGGGCGATCCCGATGGGGTCGGGGGTTTGGGAGCATTTTCAGAGGCTATAGGTATATCCCTTCATCGGGCGCGGGGATTGAGAGAACTCCCGGCAACAACTACCTATCGGGCTTTTGCCGGCAACCAGCAGAAAGCCCCAACTCCCGTGCATGGTAAGAGCCGGAGCCGGCGCAGCACAAAGCGGCCGCGCAGCTTTTACATCATAAGTCAGGCAATCTCACGCGCAGACCCAGGCAACAGAAGCACTAAATTGATTGCAGGCTGCTAAAACGCTTCGAGCACTACCCGGATTCGCGGATCGCGCTCTACGGCAAACCGTTGCTCGAGCAGATTGTTCATCTGCGCATCGTCGAGGGCACCGATGTAACGAAGCGCAAGCAGCCGCATGCGGGGGTCGGTATCAGCAATCAGAAGGGGCACAAGTTCCTGCAGCTCAGGGGCCCGGTTGTTCCGCGCCAAAGCACTCAGGGCCGTTGCCCGCATCTGATAGGGGAAAGACTCCATCAGCACAATTTCATAGCTCGTATCAACAGCTACCATACGATCAGAGAGTTCAAACAATTCTTCAACTACGGCAGCGCGAATTCCGGCCGGACCGCTGCCGCCGAGCAACGAGCTTGCCAGCTCGGTAAACTGCTCTTCTGAAGCCACCTCACGGAAAATCCGCACAGCGCGCACTGCGGCTTCTGAGTACTGTGCGCTCTGCGCCAACCTTCCTGCAGCCGAGACCACTGCCGGGTTACCGGGATAATTCCGCAGGGCATTGAGGGCTGCGAGGAGCTCCTCCCCTTCTGCCGTAGAAACCAAATCCAGGAATAGCTGCTGTGTGCCGGCTGCTCCGCGCACAATATCACCAATTGCTCCGATAAGTGCTACCCGAACAGCTGCTGAGCTTTCAGCGCGAAGCAAATCACGAACGGCCAGCTGAATATCGGGATCTTCCCGGAATCGTGGCAGGTTTTGCGCAGCTGCCACCCGCTGAGCAACAGACGGACTGTTTCTGAGCTGATGCAGCCACATGCTGAGATCTTTCATCTCCCTAAACAGAAAATCGGGTGCACCGTCGCCTGCAATCACATTTTGTGGCCGGGATTCAGCGGGCAGCACAAACTCCCCTCCTGCACGGAAAACGGTGAGGGTATCGCGGCGGAGCTCGCCACCGCGGAAAAACAGCTCAAGCGGCACGCGGATGCTGTCTTTCTGCACCGGCCCCTGCGGATCAACCGTAACTGAAATGCCGCGCTCGGCACTGTAGCCAAAAACAAGCTGTACCGGCAAGGGAGCATGTTCTTCGGGTACCGCCCGAAGCTGTTCGAAATCGGTTTCTGGCAGGGTTCTGCCTGAAGCCCGGTACCAAACGCGCTGAAAATCATGCCAGTTACCTACCGGATCTTCTCTGCGCAGCTGATTCCGCATCTGATCCTGTAAAATAAACTCTGAAAAGCCGTCCAGCTCATTAAGTGCCTGCTGCCAATAATGGAAATGCTGTACCAGCAAATGATCCCAATAGCTGAAATTATCGGTTTCAGGCCATGCCTGAACGTTTGCATGCGGGGCATCAGGTTCGAGCTGCTGCATTAGGGCCGCCTGATGCAGCAGATGCACGCCTGCACCCGCTACAGTTTCGGGTCTCAGTAAAGCGCCAAACCACTGTGCTGTCACAATTCGGTCGATCTGCACCTTAATAGGGGAAATAGCTGCTGAAACAATCCCTACTGAAGCCGCCGACAAACGAGGCTCCCACAAATGGTCTTCGAGCAAAACAAGCGTGAGCCCTTCAAAGGGGTACTCTACACGTAGTTTGCGGGTAAGGGCACTCAGGCTGCTGATGGTTTCACGCATCAGTTCTTCCCGAACCTGCTGAGAACCCGTGCGGGCTTCGCCATATACCCTGATGCCCGTAAGGCCCAGCAGATTTTCCACGTACTCAAGGTTTCCGGCAAAGAACACAAGATCGGTAGAAGGAACAGGCACCTCTGAGCGCCAGATAACCTGTTTCCGCCTCCCGTCGGCCGACCTGGAACGGAAGTAATAGCCGTTTGATACCACCTGCATTTCTTCAGGCACTTCAATCATCATACGTGTTGTGAAGGCCACCCGCGGATGCTCAAAAACCGGAATCCACTCGGCGCGCCGGTTTGGGGCAAGGCTGGTAAACAGGGTTCCGGCTGCCGTACGAAGTAACGCCTGCGGCTGTTCGGCCCGGTAAAAGATAATCAGCTCGAAAGGCCGGGTTGGTTCCGCAAGGTAGTCAGCCGGATTAAGGGTGATGCGGTCATTTTCATAGACAAAGGCCGCTTCCTGATCGTTAATGAGTACTGCGTCAATTTTAAGGCCGGCTGCATGAAGCGTGAGTGCTTCAGCGAAAGCATGCCGGGCATAAACCGTGTACGAAGCTGAACCACTCAGAGAACGCTCGGCCTCATCAAGGCTGAGAGCAGCTTCAAGATGGGAAAAATGATAATCAAGCACCGGATGCTCTTCGTAATCCAGAAAACCCGCCTGCCCCTTAACACCAGTGGGGATTACAGACAACAGCAAAAAGAACAATAAAAAAGGACTGGCCTTTTGTGCGAAATTCATAAGAATTTTTATTGATGGTTTTTAAAAATATGAAGCAGTTCGTTTTTCAGAGCGGGTGCGCAGGAGAATCCGTTTCCGCCGTCGATGCGGGCTGTACCGCTTAGATCGGTAAACGAACCCCCTGCCTGCTCTATTACAGGAAGCAAGGCCGCGGCATCCCAAAGGTTCAGCACCGGATCCATCATTATATCAGCGCGGCCGGTTGCAACCATTAAATGGCCGTATGCATCCCCATAAGTGCGGTGCGTGCCTACCTGATCGAGCAGGTGTTCGAATGAATTACGGTAACCGTAGGTGCGGAAATACTGAACATCGGAGGTCATCATCGATGCTTTACTCAAATCAGTGCAGTTTCTCACCTTAGTTGTTACCCCGTTGAGGTGTGCAGGTATCCCTTCAGCTCCGGCAACAAGTTCTTCCATAAATGGTGCATGAATGACCCCGACAGTCGGTTTACCGCCAATTGTTATGCCAATAAGATTGGTGTACAGGGGGATGCCGTGGATAAAGCCTACCGTACCATCAATAGGGTCGAGAATCCATTTTATTTCAGCATCCGGCTGATGCGTACCAAATTCTTCGCCGATAATACCATGTTCGGGAAACGTTTCCATGATGAACGCGCGCATGGCCTGCTCTGCCTCACGGTCTGCTATGGTAACCGGCGAATCATCATCTTTACTGATTACCTCTACATTTTTGCGAAAATATTTGAGCGTAACTTCACCTGCTATTTTAGCAGCCTTTATTGCAGCCTCATGTAATGAATCAACGATATAGCTCATCAAAACCTGTTTTTTAACTCCTGAATAGAAAAAAGACGGAACAGTGCTCATTGCAAACAAAGTGTTCAGCCTTATAAAATACCTAACTTACACGACTTATACCTTCATCACACTTTATATTCAGGCCAAAATTAAACCCACTTAATTAAAAGCGCTTTTTTACCCACTTCAACTTAAAAATAAAAGCCAATTAAACCCATAGTCATTAAAAATTATTGATTTGTGCCTGCAAATGATTAGTTTAGGTGAAGTTCATGATTATTTAAAGTTTTCGTGAACCTCTTATTGATATAACAGTCGAATCAAATAGAAAGGCACGTTCCCGGACCGGAGCGTGCCTTATTTTTTTGTTGTTGCATGGCCCAAGGCTTGCTATCTTTGCCGAATGCAAAAATTCTTCGGTATAAAACTCAGGCTTTCTGTTGTACTACTGGTACTGGGAGGCTTTATGCTTACCCATCTGCCGCAGCATCAGGCAGTAAAAGAGTACAACTCTTTCAGCAACTGGGTGATGCAGCACCTGAGTGAGAGAACATCGGATGCCGGAGCCGATACCCTTCGCAGTGAAAGCCTGCGAACCCTGCTCAACGAAATGATGTCCGGAAAATCGGGCACCGCCAGGGAAAAGCCTTCTCAGGAAGACCGCACGCGGATGATTCCTTTTTTATATCTGGCCTGGTCTCAGCATCACGACGCAAGCGATATGGCCGGCACCTTTTCAAATGACCGGCTGAGCTTTCAGCTTATTTTCAAGCATCATGCCGCAGTGCTTAGCGGCATACTTTTTAGTGCTTCAGGCCACGAAACCCATCCCCGTTTGCGGGCCTGTACCCTTCAGCTCCGCATTGCCGGGTTTCTGCCTTTTTCTATGCGTGCCCTCATAAGCGGGCAATTCGTAAACGCACCATAGCCCTCCTTTTGCCTCACTGCGGCCCCCAATCGGGTACTTTTTCAAAAAACCGCCGCACAGTAGCAGTTCCGAAGCAGTTCAGGCAGATGCTTCTAAATCTTGAGCACCTACTCTCCGCGAAAAGATCGTTTGACTGAACGTACAGTTCCGCAACCCTCTGATTCGGGACCTCCGTTAGTCCGCACAACTGCTGCCAATTCACCTCATTTACACCAAACCAAAAAAGCGGGTTCTCCGCGCCTGCCGGTTTTCAGCGGATTCAGACCCACTGTGAACAACCGGCCGGGTTTTCAACTAAACCACCAATAACCTTCCTATATCCATGAAACAAACAAGCTCTACCAAGATTTTATTTATTCTTGGCTTCCTTGTTCTAACAGGGTACTATCTTCAGTTCAGTGTTCGCCACTGGCTGGAAGAGCGCCATATCAACTCCCTTTCACCGGAAGAGCAGGTTGAATACCGCTTTGCAAATGCAGAACGGCTTACCAACCTCCGTACAAACGCCCTCAGCTTTGGTCTTGACCTTCAGGGTGGGATGTATGTAACCCTCGAGCTGGCTACCGGTCAGCTGATAGGGGAGCTTGCCCGTGAGCAGCGTGACGACTTGTTCGATGAAGTTCTGCAGGCTGCAACCCAGCGTTCGCAGGAAACCAACATCGATATTGTTGCTGAGTTCATAAATGAGTTTGAGCGTCGTGACCCTGGAGCCCGCCTCAGCCGTTACTTCCACATGAACACCGACGAGCTCACCCGCGCTTCTACCAACGACGAAGTCCGCACTTACCTCGAAGCACAGCGCAACCGCGCCGTTGACCGCGCTGTTGAGATTATCCGCAACCGGATTGACCGATTTGGTGTTACTGAGCCCTCTATCGTTCGTTCAGGTGCCAACCGGGTTGTTGTAGAGCTTCCGGGTGTTGATGATGATCAGGACCGTGTACGAAACCTGCTCCGTGGTACAGCCAGGCTTGAGTTCCGTACCATGGCCAACCCCAACGAACTTCGCAGCACCTTCGAACGTGTGGTTCAGATACTCACTGAAACAGAAGTTATTGAGGATGAAGACGGCGAGAGCCAAACCATCACCCGTAACCCGCTGGGCAACCTGCTGCTTGATATCGGCGGGCCTGATGTACGATTCGGCTATGCTACCGCTCAGGATACAGCCGCAATCAACGCACTGCTTGCCCGTGAGGCCGTTCAGCGCGTAATACCGGCTAACATTCAGCTGATGTGGGGAGCCCGCTCCGAGAATATCGGTACCGGCACTCCGATGCTGCCGCTGCTTGGTGTTCGCTCACAGGTTGAGCTTACCGGTGATGTAATCACCGATGCGCGCCCCGCATTCGACCCTACAACCAACGCTCCGGAAGTTTCCATGAGCATGAACCGTGAGGGTGCGCGTACCTGGAGCATGATTACCGCAGCCAATATCGGCCGGCCGGTAGCCATCATCCTTGACGGCATGGTGTACAGCTATCCGACCGTACGCACACAGATTGCTGACGGCCGTTCATCCATCAGCGGTCTCGGCGGCCTTGCCGAAGCGGAAGATTTGGTTAACATTCTGCTTTCCGGTGCGCTTCCTGCTCCACTGGAGATCATCGAAGAACGCACCGTTGGTGCTACGCTGGGTGAAGCTTCCATCCGTGCAGGCTTCAATTCAGCACTGTTCGGCCTTATGTTGGTTGCCATTTTCATGATCATGTACTACCGTACTGCCGGCGGTATTGCGAACATCGCCCTGATTCTGAACATCGTATTCATCCTCGGTATTCTCTCAGCCTTTCAGGCTACGCTAACCCTGCCCGGTATCGCTGGTATCGTACTTACCATCGGTATGGCGGTAGATGCCAACGTACTGATCTTCGACCGTATCCGTGAAGAGCAGCGTGCCGGAAAATCTCTGATTGCTTCCATTGAGAGCGGTTATGCAAACGCCATGAGCGCGATTCTCGATGCCAACATCACAACATTCCTGACCGCTGTAATTCTGTTCAGCTTCGGGATGGGGCCGATCAAAGGCTTCGCCGTAACCCTTATGGCGGGTATTGTAGCCTCCCTGTTCAGTGCCATTGTGATCACCCGCGTAGTTGTAGACTGGCTGGCTCGCGGCAAAGGTAATGCCATGAGTTTCGGTTAAGCCCGGCACTCCTCATTCATTAATCAAGCAATCAGAAATTCATACACATTATGAGAGTATTTGAAGACCCAAAATTTGAACTTATCCATAACCGTAAGATCGGATACATTATCTCGTCGGTTTTGGTAATCCTTTCCATAGGTGCCATCCTGGTGAAAGGCCTGCAGTTCGGTATCGACTTTCGCGGCGGTACTGAAATTGTTGTAGCTTTTGAAGGCAGCTCTCCCGCTGTTGAAGAAATCCGCAACATACTCACCGATCCGCTCGGCAGCGCACCTGAGGTAAGAACATTCGGCGCGGACATTAACATTCGTACCGATGTTGACCTGAGCAGCAATGAAATTCAGCGCATCATTGTGGAATCTTTGGCAGTAAGCTTTCCGGGTAACACCGCTGAAATCATCAAAACGGACCTTGTAGGACCCCGTTTTGCAGAAGATCTGAGAAATGCCGCGCTTCAGTCTGTATTGTTTGCGCTGGCTATTATCTTTATTTATATCCTCATCCGGTTCAAAAAATGGTACTACTCAGCCGGGGCAGTTGCTGCACTCGCGCACGACGTTATCATCACGCTTGGTTTATTCACCCTGCTTTACGACGTAGTGCCGTTCAGCCTCGACATCAACCAGGCCATCATTGCTGCTTTCCTCACCATTGTTGGGTATTCGCTTAACGATACGGTAGTTGTATTTGACCGTATCCGGGAGAATTCCCTCATCTTTAAAACAGAGGCGTACGATAATATGGTGAACAGAAGTGTAAACAATACGCTGAGCCGAACATTCGTAACTTCTGTTACGACCTTGATTGCTGTAAGTATTTTGTTTTTCTTTGGAGGAGAGGTGCTTAAAGGATTATCTTTCGCCTTGATTTTAGGGGTAATTCTTGGTACATATAGTTCGATCTTTATCGCAAGCGGCCTTGTTGTCGATCTTCAGCTAAAAAAGGCTAACTCCTAACATCATCCAACATACACTTTTAGAGGTAAACCATGAGTTTTAATCTTTCCGAGCGCTACAACTGCAGCGTAATAGAGTTTAAAGGCAATGTTATGGGTGGCCCAGATGCCACCAAGCTCAATGAAACCCTGCACGAGCTGATCGATAAGGGTCATAAAAATGTGGTCGTTGACCTAAAAAAAGTAGCTTTTATGAACTCTTCAGGTCTTGGGATGCTCATCGGTGGTCTTACCACTATGCGCAACGCAGGCGGAGATCTTCGTATAGCCAACGCAACTAATAAAATCGAAAGCCTGCTGATTGTTACAAAACTGATCACGGTTTTCAAGCATTTTAAATCAGTTGACCTGGCGGTTGAATCCTACGCTGAGTAGACAGGTTTGAGCTGTATTTAACTTTCAAAAAAGACCGGACCACGCTGGTCCGGTCTTTTTTATGGTAAACTGAAATACAATGATTTTTATGCTGCTGCCCTTTACGGGGTCGTTTTTTACTCCTTGATTTTATTAAGGTGTGCCTCGGTACACCTTTTTTTGTGGGTTTAAGCTCCGCAGTTGTTTACTGTACACTTCATTTAGTTTAATTCATATAATGGCTGTTCGTGTAATTATTGGCGCTCAATGGGGCGACGAAGGAAAAGGAAAAATTGTAGACCTGCTTGGGGAATCAACCAATTGGGTAGTAAGGTATCAGGGCGGGGCCAATGCCGGCCACACCATTAAGTTTGACGGAAAAACCTCTGTGCTTCATCTTATCCCGTCCGGGATATTTCACTCAGGCACCTGCTGCGTTATTGGCAACGGGGTAGTTATTGACCCTGCCAAACTGCTCGAAGAAATCCGTATGGTGCGTGAAAAAGGTGCTGTGCCTGAGAAGCAGCTCAAAATCAGCGCATCGGCGCACGTTATCCTGCCCTACCACAAGCAGATGGATATCGCCCGTGAAAAATCGAAGGGTGATGCGGCCATCGGTACAACCGGGCGCGGTATCGGGCCTGCTTACGTGCACAAAACAGCACGCACCGGCCTGAGAATGATGGATCTGCTCGACCCTGAGTCGCTCAAGTTCAAGCTGGGCTTCCTGCTCGAAGAAATCAACATTCAGCTCAAGTACCTGTATCAGCTTCCGGAGCTGAGCACAGGGCCGCTGCTCGAAGAGCTCACCTCATGGGGTGAAGAGCTTCGCCCCTACATCTGCGATACCTCTCACGAGCTGCACATGGCTTACGAGCGGGGCGAAGAAATCCTGCTTGAAGGCGCACAGGGCGCCCTGCTTGACATCGATCACGGCACTTATCCCTTTGTAACCTCTTCTTCACCCACTTCCGGCGGCGCCTGTACCGGCACCGGCCTGCCCCCTACTGCCATCAGCAAGGTGATGGGCATCACCAAGGCGTACTGCACCCGCGTAGGCAACGGCCCTTTCCCGACCGAGCTGCACGATGCCGAAGGTGAAAAAATCAGGCACATCGGCCGCGAATTCGGTGCCACTACCGGCCGGCCGCGCCGCTGCGGCTGGCTCGATCTCGTAGCCCTCAAATACGCAACCCGCATCAACGGCATCAACGAACTGGCCGTAACCAAGCTCGATGTGCTCAACACAATGGATGTGGTCAAAGTCTGTACTTCCTACAAAATCGGCGACGAAGAAACCACAATATTTCCCAAAAACGCCGTTTTGCTGAGCAAGGTAAAACCGGTGTACAAAAGCTTTGAAGGATGGAAGCAATCCGTAGCCGACTGCAGCAGCCGCGACACCCTGCCGGCTCAGGCTAAGGCGCTGATTGATTTTATTGAAGCTGAAATTGGTGTTCCTGTAAAAATAGTCTCCACAGGGCCCGACCGCTCTGAAACACTGGTCGCACTATAACGACGAATTTTTCCCCTATCCATGATCATTTCCGAAAACCGGTTTACGGTTCACTATTTGATTCGGGCCGTCTCAGAATCTGAGGCGGCTCTTTTTTGCAGACGCATAGCCTACGAACAAAGCGTGGAACTTCCTGATGATGTGCTCAGCGATGAAATCCGCGGGCATATTGTCGGGCAGCTCACCAAACTTGAAAACGACCCACAGGACGGCACCTGGCGTGCCTCCATCAGCTATGCGGTTGATTCTGTGGGAGATGAGGTCTCACAGTTTCTGAATGTGCTGTTCGGCAACATGTCGCTTTACCCCGGCGCGCTGGTGGTGGGCTGCAAATGGGACGATATACCCGCACATATTCTGCCCGGCCCCAAAGCAGGGCTCACTGGCGTAAGGAAACAACTGGGTATCAGCAGCCGTCGGGCACTCAGCTGTACTGCCCTCAAACCCATCGGTCTGGAAACCCGGGAGCTGGCCCATTTCTGCTACAGCTTCGCACTCGGTGGCATAGATATCATCAAGGATGATCACGGACTCGCCAATCAGGCGACCTCACCCTTCGCAGACCGCCTTGCGGCCTGTACCGATGCCGTAAAACGGGCTGCGGACAAAACCGGCCATCTTGCGGCTTACTTCCCGAACATCACAGCCGACGGCTCCGAGACCCTGCGCCGCTACGAGCAGGCTTACGAAGCCGGAGCGGGCGGCGTGCTGCTTATGCCGCATTTGTGCGGCCCTTCCACCATGACCGAAATCGCGAAGAGCGGCATCCCCTTACCGGTGATGGCACACCCGGCTTTCTCCGGGGCTTATGTGCTGAACGGGCAACAGGGCTTCACACCTGAATTTCTTTATGGCACGCTATGGCGTAAACTTGGCGCTGATTTTGTAATCTATCCCAATGCCGGCGGACGCTTTTCCTTTTCCGAGGCGGCCTGCCGTGCCATCAACGAAAACTGCCGGCGGCCGCTTGGCAGCATCGCGGCCGCCATCCCAACCCCCGGCGGCGGTGTTCAGCGCGACACCCTCCCTGCCCTGCTCGCCGGCTACGGCCCCGACACCTGCTTCCTTATCGGCGGCAGCCTGTATCAGCACCCGCGCGGCATCGAATACGCAAGCCGGGAGCTCACCGAACTTTTACATGAGGGACCGGCATCCTGACTCTTTATTGCCAATTATTGAATTCAAAATGAAGAAAAATTCCAAGATTATCCGCAGAACTGAAGACGGCTGGCAAGGCGTTGCGTCCAAAACTTACAAAACGAGCGGAACCAATTTTAAGGACATCACCCGGTTTTCCCTGCTGGGCGAAGGCGAAAATGAACACGAGCTTAACATGCAGACGCGCGTGTTTCGGGTTGAAGCGGGCGGCTATTCATCCCTCGAATACCACCGGCATCCGCACTCGGTCATGATTATCGAAGGCAGCGGCTCTATGATTTTGGGTGATGAGGTTCATGCCCTAAGCACCTTCGATGTGGTGTACATCAGCCCGGAAACCCTCCATCAGTTCCATGCCGATGCCGGCGAGCCCCTTGCCTTCATCTGCATTGTGGACCGCTACCGCGACCGGCCTGCGGTTCCAGACCATTCCGCACTGGATGATTGGCTTGGCAAAGATACCGAAGCGCGCAAAAAAGCGCGGCTCTAAGCTTTTTTATTGCCGGATATTTTATTCTGCCGGAGCTTCAATAGCAAATTCCCCAAAAACTTCCCTTTATACACGCGGTGGATGTGATCCATATCGGCAAGCACCACCATGTGTTTTTTAGCCCTTGAAAAGGCCACGTTGAGCAGGCGCGGCACGCTGAGTCCGTTCTTGGTTTCATCAAACGGCCGCACGGAAAAATGCCGGCGCGGCTGCGTTTCCCCGGCACCGCTCATCACCAGATCAAATAAAATCGCTTCTTTCTCCCGCCCCTGAAAGGTGTGAATGGTGCCCACTTCCACCCCGCTGAAATTCGTACTGTAGAGCTCGCGGCGGTAATCCCACACCACGCTCCGGAACGGCACAATGATACCGATTTGCGAAGGGTGCAGCTGCTCATTAATCACGAGCCGCTTCACCAGCTCCATCACCAGATTGCGGTGCACTTCATTCACGGGCCGGAAGCCGTACTCCGATTTCGGCGTGTCAATCCACGGTCCGTAGCGCATGGTATTAACCAGATGCACGCTTACGTCGCTCTTGGAGGCCTGCGCATCCCGCAGGCTCAGCTGCTGTGAGGGGGCATGCAGGATGGCGTCGGCTTTGCCCGATTTCAGGCGGCCGTCGTAGAACACCTCGCTGATGACCTCCGCGAGATCGTCCTCAAGCCGGTACTGCGTATCAAAAAAGCAGGTGATGCCGGGGTTTTCATCCTTCCACACAAACAGCTGTTCCATGCTGTCGGCCTCTGAAGCCATGGTGTACACATCCTTCTCAAGAAAATCGCGGTGCGTGTGGTTGTTCGTTGTAGCGATGGGCGGCAGCTGCATGGGGTCGCCGGCGAAAACGATGTGCTCCTTGCTGCGCGAGGCCAGCACCAAAATGTAGGGGATGCTCGCCATCGAAGCCTCATCAATCACAACGGCGTCGAAATTCAGGGAAGGCAGGATGTCGGAGGTGCAGACCCGCGCCAGGGTTGTGGCAACGAGCTTCTTGCGGACAAGCTCGCGGTAGCGCAGCTGCTCGAGCTCGGTCGCTACGGCTTCGCTTGCGTCTTCGTTATCGGTTTCATCGAGATGCAGGGTGAGCATTTCGTACTCGTTCTGCAGTTTGGCGGGCATTTTCCGGCCGCTCTTTTCGAGCTTGGTCCGCATCTCTTCGAGCATTTTGAGCCTGATTTGCTGGCTGGAATCGAGCGTTTTGCCGATTATTTCACGGCGCCGGGCGTCGAGCTGCTCATCGAAGCTAAGCTGTGCGAGCAGGTCGTTTTCGAGTGCGGCCTCTCCGAAACGGGTAATGCGGTCGGGCTCTACCTGCAGCTGAAGCTGCTGAAGTGCCTGCATTACGCTGAGCAGGCCCACATCAACGGCGCGGTTGGTGTTGGAGGCAAACAGCACTTTCTTGCCCGCTTTAATGTAGTTGGCCACCACAAACCCCAGGGTAGCGGTCTTGCCGGTACCCGGCGGACCCCAAACGTAGGTTACGCGGTTGCTCATGGCTTTTTGGATGGCCTCCTGCTGCGCCTGATTCCGGTAGCCGTCGTGCAGAATCTGCGCGGTCTTATCCCCTGCTTCGGGAATATCCCCAAAAATTTCGGTGAGGCGCTCAAGCTGTGCCGAATCGCCGGAGTCCGACAAATATTCGAGCTGCTCGAGCGTCCGCTGCAGCACGAAGTCGTTCACCCATTCCACTTCACCCTGAATGAAGGGCTCCTCCGGGCGCTTGTCGAAGCGGACAATAATGTGCTTCTCCTCTATGCGGACAACCTCCCCGCTTATGGGCGGATCGGCAGAAATGAGGGAGAGTTCATCCACATGCTCGAAAGAAGGATTGCTGCTGTCGAAGCGGTAGGTGTAGTCTTCCTCATCTTCCATAAACTCAGGCGCGGTGAGCACATCCCGCCGGGGATGCTGCTGCACCGCGCTGATTTCGTCTTTTATCGCCTCAATCGCCTCTTTGAGAAGCTTCCGGACTTTCTTTGTTCCGCTCATTTATTTTTTTGCTCTGAGGTTACACATCTCCGGAAACCTCTGCAAGATTAATTTCCAAACAGATTGCGAAGGGTGTTGCGAACGGCATCGCCGGCGGCATCGCGCAGAAAATCGGCAACGGAGCGGGTAATTTCCTCGGTATCGGGCCGCACCTGCGGCGATTCGGTAGTGCCGCGAATCAGCAGCGGAACCGGAATGTTGCCGTCTTCGCGGGTGAGGGCGCGCACGCCGTCGCGGGTAATAACCGGCTCAAGTACCTGACCGAAGCGGCCGGGCAGCACCACAACCGTACTGTAGCGAAGCGCTCCGGTTTCGAGATGCTGCGTGCCGTTGAGCTCAACACCTATATCGGCCGAGGTGAGGTTGAGGTCACGCAGGGTCATCACACTGTTTTCGATGGTGAAGCTCGAGTTGAGGTCATCGAGGCGAAGGTCGCGAAGCTCCGGCGAACGGAGCAGGTCAGCCACCTGAATCTGCGTGGGATGATTGCGCATCCGCGTGCGCTCCATCGAAAAACTACCGTTTGAGCGCATGCTCGGGATTACGGGATCGAGGAACACATCCATCTCCGTGAAATATTCGATGGTCGTGCTGAAGGTTCCGGAGAAGTATTCGTGAAGGTCTTCCATACCGGCTGGCTTCACTTCACGGAAGAAGTCTTCGGCGGTAAGCCCCAGCAGGGCGCCGTTAAAGGTGATTTTGGTGTTTTCCGGATCAGGCACTTCCCAGATCAGGTTTCCGTTGGCGCTGCCGCCGAAAACCTGCGCCACGGCATCCAAAATGCGGATTTCCGTATCGGTGCTGTTCACCCGGCCCGCAATACTGCGGATGGGAACGCCGAGAAAAATGAGCTCACCGATCTCCACATCCATGTTCATCACAAGGCGCGGCAGGTGTATGGGGAAAGGCTCGGGTTCCGCATCGGGAGGAAGCGGCTCCCACTCGTAAATCTCATCCACATGAAGCAGGTTGGATCTGAAGGTCGCGTTGAGCGTTGCCAGCTCAGGGGTGCTGTCGTCGATGAGGCGCATGTAGTTACGCAGCTCGCCGGTGAAGTTGAAATCGGAGGAGCCCATCATCATTTCAAAACGGCGCAGCTCTACGTGTTCCTGACTGAAAACCATGTTGGCGTTCGAGATGCTGACCGGCTGCGGCAGGGAATCGCCGGCTACGCTGAAATCGGTGAGGCGGAACAGACCGTTGAAGCGGAGGTCTTCGGGCGTCATTGGCGGACCGGTAACGCGCAGGTCCACATTCGCACGGCCGGCAATCTCGCTGATATACGGCTGAAGGTCCGCAAACTCGGGCAGCTCGCCCAGGTTAAACTCCCCGGCTACGGTGAGATTCACGCGCGGCGCATCGGTGAGGTAATCGTTGATATCGCCGTTGGCCGTAAAGTTATTGGTACCCGTGCGCACGGTACTGCTGGCAATGCGGATGCGCTCACGGGTGATGCTCGCTTCGAAGCCGATGGTGTCGAGCGGCTTCGGCAGCAGGTGATAATGAACGGAACCCTCGCGCAGGCTCAGGTTTCCGTTAACGGACGCATTTTCGATATCGGCAAGCAGCCCTGAAGCGGTGCCGTCGAAGCGGAAAATGCCCCGAAGCCGCAGGGTGTCTTCATCTATCGGGTAAAAACGGGGGATGCTGCCGAGGTCAGCGAAAATGCTGGCATTGAAATCGAAGCGGGTGCGGTCTTCGTTGAGGGGCTCGCGGATGGTGCCGCTGGCGCTGAGGGTATTTTCGGCAGCCCGCGCCGCGAAGGATTCAATGGTGACGAGCTGCTGCGTAGCGGTGAGCACGACGTTGATGTCACGCACCGGCTCATCCAGCTCCATGTAGCGCACAAGGCCGTTTTCGAGGCGCAGGGCAGCGTTGAAGCGGGCATTTTCGGCATCCGCGAGGAGTCCGCTTGCAGTGCCGTTGAGGGTCATTTTCCCTTCGAGCTCGAACTCATCAACCGGATAAAAATTCCGGATGGTTGCAAGGTCGAGGTCAAGATCGAAGGCGAGATCAAAGTCGGCGCTGTCTTCCAGCGGATTGTTGATGAAGCCGCTGGCCGAAAGCGAATTGATATCCGCAATAGCCGAAAAGCGCTCGATCACGACGCGCTCGTTGCGGGCTTCGATGCGGATGTTGATCTCCTCGATGGCCGAAGCAACGCCGGGGTAACGGATGAAGCCGTCATCAACGCCGATCACAATTTCGAAATCGGGGATGAGGTCCTCACCGAGCCGGCCGTTAACCTGACCGCTGAGCACGAGCGAGCCGCGGGTTTCGACGCCCTGAAGGTCTTCTTTGAAGGCATCGGGCACAAGTTCGAGCAGGGCACCGAAGTCATCTGAGGAAGAGCTGAAGGCGAGCTCGAGCAGCATGGCCTCTGAAGTGTAATCGGCAATGACGCCTTCGAGGTCGAGGTCGAGCCCGCGGATGTTGAGGCGGCCTGACTCGATGGTGACGCGCTCGCCGGCAAGGTCGAGCACCGAGCGCTGACTCAGGCTGAAGGGCAGATTGGTGAGCAGGCGGTCGCCTCCGAAAACGACGCTCAGCCCGGCAACACGGGCATCGACATCAGTGGTGATAAACTCGCCCAGGCTGATGGCAATTTCGGCTTCGAGGCCGCTCAGGCGCACATCGGTCTGCTCGTTGAAATCCTGAAAAACGATCTCTGCGCCACGGATGCGCATGGCTTCGAGGTCGATTTGGGCCGTTGAGGCTTCGGCCTGCGGCTGGTCTTCTGCGGTCTCAAACTGAGCCAGCAGGCTGTCGAGGTTGGTGGTACCATCCTCAAAAACGATATAGCGCAGCAGCGGATCGTTGATATCGAGGCGGGAAACGCTCAGGTTTCCGGAGAGCAGCGGGAAGAGGTCAACGACCAGCACCAGCTCCTGAACCCTGGCGATGGAGGCGTGTTCGGCACTGTCGCTGCCGAGCATGGCGGGCGATTCCGTATCGGGCAGGTCAAAGCCCTGAATCACGAGTCCGAAACTGGGAAAGGTGCGGAACAGCGTGTACGACATCCGCTCGACCTGCACTTCGCGGCCGGTCATTTCATTTATGGTGGGAAGGATGAGCTCTTTAAGGCGCTCATCGGTGAGGTAGAAGCTCAGCGCAATTAAAAAAACGGCAATCAGTGCTATCACTGCGCCGAATATTTTCAGGAATAGTTTCATGGGAGGGTTGCCTGATGAGATTTTTGGGGCGTAGATTGTAACTGTGCAAAATACGCATTTTAACGCACATTTGGGGGATGTGGTCTGAGGGGAATCAGGCGGGATGGGGGGATAAAACCGGGAAAACGTTTTGTTTAATCACTCGCTACAGCGAACCCTTTTTGATAGTTAACACCGGATTAATTGATCGGTTAGTTAAACTGCATCTTTGCTCCCTTTCCAGCTTTACGTTAAATTGACAATCATATCCATTAAAGCTGAGCATCATTATGAAACAGATCACACTCAAGGTTGATGAAAACAGATTCGCCTTTTTTTTAGAACTCGTAGGAAGTCTCGATTTTGTAGAAATTGAGGACGGTTCAGGCGACACGAAAGAAGAAATAACAGCCAACCTTTCACAGGCAATGAAGGAATTAAAGGCTTACCAAAAAGGAGAACTAAAGGGAATTCCAGCACAGCAGCTTTTGGATGAAATTTGAAATTATTGCATTGCCTCACTTCAGGCGTGAGCTAAAGAGGCTATCAAAAAAATACCGCTCCTTAAAAGCTGATCTTACAGTTTTGTTTGAAGCTCTTTCAACTAATCCAACTTTAGGGACTCCTTTAGGCAAGGATATATACAAAATCCGCGTCGGTATTTCCTCCAAGGGAAAAGGTAAGAGCGGGGGTGCCCGAATAATTACATATGTGCAGGTGGATCAAACCACGGTGTTGCTTGTTTCTATCTACAGTAAAGGGGATAAAGACACCATATCGGACGATGAAATACGAGAAATTCTTAACCAATCCAATCTGTAAGAATGCACGTGTTAAAAGTTAATCCCTCACAATGCTGAGCAAGGCCCGTTTTTTTGGTTCAATGTTTCTTCACAACAATTTGTACCAGATGGCTATTTTTTTGAAATGAATACTAATACTGACTTTCAACGCAGCTCAAAGCGGTAACGCACCTCCCCTTCCTCATTGGTAAACTGCCCGGGCAGCGGCAGCTCAGCGGGTTCACCATTCACAAAAATCCGCAGTTCCAGGGCTGTTTGTCCGGAGCCAGACATGCGGTCGTGATCAGCCGAAAGCCCGCGCACCCAGTTGCCCTCATGCAGGTACAGCGGGATGCGGCTTCGGAACGGGAGCCCTTCCCCCTGCACCTCAACGCGAAGCTCTTCCGCCTCAGCACCGGCAGATGCCACAAAATCTGCGATCACAGCTTCCGGAATTCCGACCACTACATCTCCTTCCAGCAGACGCTGCGCGCGGATTTCATCGAAGCCGATCTCTGCCGAAAGACGCCGCTCCAGCTGAAAACCCCGAACTGAGGTTTCTGTGATGATGCCTTCATCGTTCAGCAGCATGGTTGTGGGCCAGGCCCTGATGCCGTAAAGCTCGTTGAGGGCATTGGTTTCCGAACCATGACTGATGAGCTGCGGCCAGCCCAGTTCCCATTCCTCCACGAACCGCTCCAGGGTTTCGCGCGTGTCGTTGGCGATGCCGATAAACTGAAACTCATCGCCCAAAAACAAGCGCCAGGCTTCCTTCAGGTAGGGCATTTCGGCTATACAGGGTCCGCACCAGGTCCCCCAAAAATCCAGAAAAACCCACTTGCCCAGCTCCTCATCGAGGGAAATGAGCTCGCCGCTGAGGTCTTCCTGCTCAAACGCCAGCGCACGCATCCCGGCCTGCGTGCCGCGCTGTTCATCATAATCGGGTACGTACCGCAGCACCACTTCGCTGCCGTCAAAAGCCGCCGAAACAAACTGATACGCGTGCTCCCCAAGCTTCAGGAACTGACCCGGCTTAGCAGGCTCTGACCACTCCCCGCCGGCTGACCTCACCTGAAGCATGTCGCTTTCTTCTCCGAACAGTGCGCTCATAAAATGGTTGTGCAGGCCTGCTTCAAAGCTTTCACCGGCTATGGTAAGTTCTCCCTTAAAATGCTCATAGTAGCCGTAAAACAGTACCGGACCTTCAATGCCGGGCATGTTAAATCCGGCCGGGATATTCAGCCGGAGGTTCCGCTGAAGCCGGTGAACGGCTCCCTCACGATACACCTCAAAGTTGACGGGCAGGGCAAGCGGCTGAGATTCCGTATCCTGCATCGAAAAGGCCGGTACCTTAAACATTTCCGCATCTTCGAAAGTGTAAGGTGCCTCGTCGCTGTACATCACAAAGGCGTCGCCGGCTTCATCCACCCAGCTGAGCAGCACGGTGTACAGCCCGAGCGGCTGATCCGTGAGCTGCTCCGGGTTCACACCCCACGAGTTGAGGGCGTTGTGCACAAAAGCCGAATCGAGGGTGCCGGTGATGTACGACTGCCAGGCATGCTGCACAAAGTCGTGTGTTACATAAAGCAGCTGCACCTCTTTCCCGCTGAGGTGCTCCGGCAGGCCTTCGGGCACCGGGTACGATTTTTTCCAGGGGTTTGCATCATCCAGCTGCCGCAATATGCCGGAAAACGGGGTGAAATCGCCGAAACCCTGCGCAAGCTCCATGCTGATCCGTATTTCCTCAGGAGGCTCGGCCACTGCCGCTTCAGCTTTCAAAATAAAAGCGAGGCATACCCAAAAAAGCAGCTTGAGAAAGATGATGCGGGTCAGAGTCGGGAAGGCATTCATGGCAGAAGGATTATGTGGAGAGTAAAACTAAACTGACGCTTAAACTATTGATTTGTATCAGCAGGTTTGAATGAAAAAACAAAAATTTACAAAGCGTGTGTTTAAAGGCAGAGCCTGTTCGCTTTCCTGTGAACCCATCCCAAGTCATTTTGTTCGGCAAAAAAGCAGAGAAATAATTATGATACAATCACTTAAAGATCATCACAAACCCAACATCAGCATGATTCAGGTTCATTCTACCGGCAAATTTATCTTTCCCTGCCTTATAGCAGTGCTACTGCTTCTTGGGCAAAGCTGCGGGATACCGGCTCTGATGCTGATCCTTACATTGACTTCAACTCAAAGCTCCTTCTTCAACTGGAGCTGGAGCCGGATGAGAACCGGCCCGCACCCGGCGATGTTTTCACGGCCACTTTATCCGTCAGAAACCTGAGCGGCAGCCCGATTGCTATGATGACTTCGACGCCTGTTTTCAGCAGCGTGTATGTAAGGTAACAGCATTGTAAGGGTACAGGGAACACTGCTTTACGGACCTGACGTACCGGGATTTTACGAAATCGGTGCAGGCGAAACGCTGGTTCAGCAGTACGAACTAAAAGCCGGAACCCTCGTGTATGATTCAGCAAGCGATACTTACAAAAACAAGCCGCTCTCCAAAGGTCGCTACGTACTGCATCTTGACCCTAACGTTGTTAAGCTGAACAACGAGCTCGTAAATCTTCCGGGTTTTGAACAAGTGTTTGTAGTGCAGTAATTTAAGACCCGGTTCATTCCCTGAAATTCCCTCAATCTCCCCCAGTCAGCCTTCTTCCCACAGTTCGCCGCGAATAAAGGCAGCGCTTCGGGGATTCAGTTCGTAGCTGAGCAGCCTTCGTTTGCGCTCCGGCAGGGCGGCTTCAGCCACGCGGGCACAGCCGGGCGTGTAGAATACAAGATCGGCTTTGTAGGCCGCCCCGGGCAGGCTGCGCTTCTCAAGCTTATAAGCGTCGGGCTTTACTTCGGCCCTGAGTATCTGACTCAGCTCTTCTTCCAAAAAGGGCAGGCTTTCAGCTTCCATAGCAAGCAATACGACCGACTGCAGGCCAGCCCGCTCGGCTACGGAAAGCATCAGATCATAGGAAAGTCCGAACACGATGGGGATGATGCGGGCATCGTCGCTCTCACTTGCAAAGCCGTGGTAATAGCGCAGTGGCACCAAAATGGCGTCGAAGTTTACCCGCCCCGAAATGTCGCCGGCGGTTATGGGTGCTGATTTCACCCCAACCACCTGTTTAATGCAGCCGGCAAGCATCTGCGCCAGTTCAACAGTCGGCCCCGCCGTTGCACAGGCCTGAATACGCTCGGGCCAGTCCACAAAATTGAGCTGTTCCTGAAACAGGGTTTCGATTTCTTCTTCATCAAGCCCGTAGCCGATCAGCTCTTCGAGCAGCTGACGGAATTTCTCGGCGCCTTTTTCCAGGCGCTCGGATTTATCGAGCAGTGTACGCGGACTCGAAACCACATAGCCCCGCTGATTGCTTTCCAGCAGGCCTTCCTCGGCCAGCAGCTGATAGGCCTTGCGCACCGTGTGGAAGCTGGCTTCGAGCTGCTTGCCCAGCACGCGTGTTGAAGGCAGCACTTCCCCGACCTGAAATTGCCGGGTGGCGATCAGAAGCCGGATACGATCAGCGATGTGTTTGTAAGATTTCATCTGCCTGTTGTGGTATTAGAGGAAACAAACCCATCACAAGGGTTCGGGTGAGGAGCTTGTGTATTTATAGTAAGAATTACTGCTCAACTTCAAGACAGTGACATGAAAAAACGCAGTATTTCCGGTTGAGGAAATATATTTCTTATCCGTGGATTATACACTTCTCCTTAAGTACACCTGAATTGTACAGACACAGGCTAAACATGAAATTCGATACCTGATTGACTTCAGCCCGGTAGCGCCCGACATCCAAAAAGCAGGGGCTGCTCCGCCGATTTGGGATGTCGGAGCAGGCACGAAAGACCGTGATGCTCACGGAGTTTCCCCCAAATAAACGGAGGCTGAAGCGCAATGCATGCTGATTCAGGTATGTTCCGCCGGTTAGGTTACACTTGTGTGTTCTTGCCCGGTTGGATTAAGCGCGTAACCCAAAGGGAGGAGTTCTGCTTTATTCAGTACAGCTGAGTTGTACTGAATTCGTGACGGGCAGCCTAAGTTGTGTACTCTGCGTTGATGCGCACGTACTCGTAGCTCAGGTCGCAGCCCCAGCCGGTGGCTTCGGCATCTCCCTGATTGAAATCGAGGGTGATGCGCAGTTCGGTTGAGCGCATCATACGTTTAAGTTCACCGAGATTCACACGAAGCGGCTGACCGCCTTCCAGGATTTTCATTTCCACACCGGAACTGATGTACAGGTCGGTTTTATCGGGGTCGAAGTTAACGCCTGCCCGGCCGGCTGCGGCGACAATGCGGCCCCAGTTGGGGTCGCGGCCAAACATCGCGGTTTTCACCAGGGCAGAATCGGAAACCGTGCGGATAATTTGCCGGGCCTGCTCCCGCTCCGGTAGCCCCTTCACCCGGTATTCGATCAGTTTGGAGGCCCCTTCGCCGTCGGAGACAATCATTCGGGCGAGGTGTTCGCAAAGTTCGTGCAGTTTGCTTTTGAAGAGGTCGTAATCCGGTCCTTTTTCGGTGATTTCAGGATTTCCGGCGGCACCGTTGGAAAGAATCGCGACCATATCGTTGGTCGAGGTATCGCCATCCACCGTAATCATGTTGAAGGTGTCATCCACCACTTCGGCCAGCATTTCCTGCAGCAGGGCGGGTTTTATGGCGGCATCGCACATGATGAAGCCGAGCATGGTGCCCATGTTGGGATGAATCATGCCGGAGCCTTTGGCTACAGCGCCCATGTTGATCTGCGTTTCACCCAGGTAAAAACTCACGAAGCCTTCCTTGGGGAAGGTATCGGTCGTGAGGATGGCGCTCGCAAGCAGCGACCCGGCGACTTTGCGGCTGGTTAATTTTCCGGCATTTTCACGGATTCCTGCCACAATTTTTTCGGTGGGAAGCTCGCGCCCGATTACCCCGGTTGAGGCAACCAGAATCTGCTCTCTGGGGATCCGCAGCTCTTCGGATACCGCAGCTACCATAGCCTGTGCCCCGAGATACCCCTGCTGACCCGTGCAGGCGTTTGCGTTGCCCGAGTTGATTACAATGGCCTGAATTTTTCCGCCTTTGATGTGTTCGCGGCAAATTTTGATGGGTTCGGCTACAACCACATTCCGCGTAAAAACCGCGGCGGCTGAAGCAGGCTCATCCGAAACGATGAGTCCGAGGTCCCGGCGCTTGCTTTTTACACCGGTGTGCGCTCCCCAATATCGGAAGCCGCGAACGTTGGTTATGTTTTCCATAGGTGTAGGTCAGGGACAAACCGGACTGCCCGTGAGGCCGGCTGTCTCCTCCAAATCGTTGATTAAATTCATGTTCTGCACGGCCTGCCCGGCGGCACCTTTCATCAGGTTATCAATCGCACTGATGGTAATAATGCGGTTCGTGCGGGCATCATAGCTTGCGTAAATATCACAAAAATTCGAGGCCCGAACAAAGCGTAACTGCGGCGATTGCGGCCTCATGCGGATAAAATATTCGCCTCCGTAGGCTTTTTCGTACACTTCGCTCAGGGTTGCGGCATCAACCGGCTTCACCGCGGTGCTGTAGGTCGCGGTAAGGATGCCGCGGTTGACCGGCAAAAGGTGGGGGGTGAACTGCGCCCGTACTTCGCTGCCGGCGAAGGCTCCGACGCTGAGTTCGATTTCCGGGGTGTGCCGGTGTGTACTGATGCCGTAGGCACTGAAATTGTCGTAGGCGTGCGGGAAATGGGTGTTGTCTTTGGGGCTCACGCCGGCTCCGGTAATGCCGGACTTCGCATCAATCACGACAGAACGGGCATCGATGAGGCCTTCCTTCACCAGCGGGGCCAGCGGCAGAATGGCGGAGGTGGGGTAGCAGCCGGGGTTGGCGATCAGGCGGGCATTGCGGATTTGCTCCCGAAAAAGCTCGGGCAGGCCATAGGCTGCGTCTTTCACCAGTGACGGAATCACGTGTTTGGTATCGTACCACTGCTCGTACACCGAAACGTCGGAAAGGCGGAAGTCGCCCGAGAGATCCACTACTTTGCACGGCAGCGGATGGTGCTTTTGCATGAAGGTCATCGATACCCGGTGCGGCAGGGCCAGAAAAAGGGTGTCGAGTTCGGCAAGGTTGATGTCATCCAGCGGCTTGAGCTGAATGGCGGTGAGGCCGGCCAGCTGCGGATGAATGTCGTGCAGCCAGGCGCCGGCATTTCGCTCTGAAGTTACGGCTACCAGCTCTGCATTCGGGTGCTCAAGCAGCAGCCGCACGAGTTCAGCGCCGGTGTAGCCGGTAGCGCCGGCAATGGCGACTTTAATTTTTTTGGTGCTCATGGGGTTGGGGTGTAGGGTGATGGGTTCTGTGGCCTGAGCCGGGTTTCGGGTATGAGCCGAAGCTCAGCTTTGCTCTGCCACAGCTTTCTCAGCCTGCACCCTGCGCTCTTCGGCAATGGACTCCACCATCACATCTACTACGGTATCAAGTTCGTCCCGGCTGATGTTGAGTGCCGGTACGAGGCGCACCACGTTGGTGGCCGTAACGTTGGCGATCACGCCTTTTTCGAGCATGCGAAGCGCAACGCCGGCGCCCTCAAAGCTGAGCTGCACGCCGGTCATCAGGCCCATGCCGCGCACCTCGCTGATGCCCGGTTCGCCGGGCATTTCCATGCGGATGCGCTCCCGCAGCCATTGGCCATTTTCATGTGCCATTCTGAGCATGTGCTCATCAAAAATGGCATCGATCGTTGCGAGACCAGCACTACAGGCCAGCGGGTTACCACCAAAAGTAGTGCCGTGCTTGCCGTACTCGATTACGTTGGCCACATCTTCGGTTGCGATAAATGCACCAATCGGAAATCCGCCGCCCAGGCCTTTGGCCATGCAGACCACATCGGGCACGATGCCGTAATGCTCGTACGCAAAAAACTTACCGGTCCGACCGATACCGCACTGAATCTCATCAAAAATGAGCAGCACCTTATACTCGTAGCAAAGGGCGCTCAGCTTATTGATGAACTCCTTGTTTGCGACATGAATACCGCCTTCCCCCTGAATGGGTTCAAGAAATACGGCCACGGTTTCGTCGTTAATCACAGCTTCAGCCGCCGAAATATCGTTGAACGGAATTTGGGTGAAGCCCGGCAGCATGGGCTCGAATCCCTGCTGATACTTGGGCTGACCCATCGCAAGGGCGCCAAGCGTACGGCCGTGAAAAGCCCCGTTAAAAGAGATGATGTCGCCCTTTTTGCCCATTTTATTGGCGTACCGTTTGGCCAGTTTGAGGGCGCCTTCGATGGCTTCAGTGCCGCTGTTGCAGAAAAAGACGCGGTCGTGATTGCTCAGCCCTACCAGCTTTTCGGCGAGCTTTACCTGTTGCGGGGTTGTAAAGAAATTTGAGGTGTGAATGAGTTGCGCTGCCTGCAGCTGAATGGCTTCAACTACAGCCGGGTGGCAGTGCCCCACATTATTAACCGCAATTCCGGCGAGGGCATCGATATAGGATTTGTTTTCGGTATCCCAAACGCGGGAGCCTTCTCCCTTCACCAGGGTTACCGGATACCGCTTGTAAGTTTTGAAATGAACTTCGTTATCAATCGCGTGATGTGATTTTGCAGACATAAATTAAAATCAGGTTAAGGTGATGCGTGTGCCGGAAGCAGCCCCGCCCTGCAGCCGGGCGGCAAACTGAGCGGGTTTGGTACCGTTGATGATGTGGGCTTCACCGGCACCGTTTTCCAGTGCAAATATAACAGATTCGAGCTTGGGCAGCATGCCGCCGCTCGCTTTGGTTGCGCAAAATTTCTTCAGCTCCCCTAAGGAAATAGCGTCGATGCGGGATGCCGGATCGGGCCAGTTTTCATAGAGGCCGTCCACATCGGTCAGGCTGATGTAAGCCTTTGCCCGCAATGCCGCAGCCACCGCGCCGGCCATTGCATCGGCATTGATGTTGTAGTCGAGGCCGTCATCCCCCTGCGCAACCGGCGACAGTACCGGAAGGTAATTTGCCCCAAGCAGGGCCTGTACAAGAGCGGGATCGAACCGGATGATGTCGCCAACCTGCCCCAAATCGGTTTCGGTGCGGGAGCCGTCGGCAGAGGCAGCAAGGTGGTAACGACGCTTCACTTCGGCCATGCGGCCGTCTTTCGCAGACAGGCCGACCGCACGCACTCCTTGGTTGTTGAGCTGGCTTACAAGGCTGCCGTTAACTTCGCCTCGCAGGGCAAGCTGCACGTAATACATGGCTTCAGCGGTCGTTTTCCGATGGCCGCCAATAAACTCACTCTCCACCTTTCCCAGGCTGAGCAGCTTCTTGATTTCAGGTCCGCCGCCGTGTACAAGCACCATCTTTTCACCTTTATTATGAAGGCGGGCTACCTCAGCCAGCAACTCTTCCCTGATTCCGGCATCAGTCATAGCATTGCCGCCATATTTTATGACGTAAATATTCATATCAGCGCGCTCATTATCAAATTGAAAGTACCGCTAAACCAGTATGTTACTATTTATTATAGCCTTATATTTTAATTAGGCATCTTTTCAAGGTACTGTTTATCATACTCAGATGCGATTTTTTTTAGATTGCTTTACAGGCTGATGCATTCTGAATCAAGTGTAAGTTCATATCTCTCTCAAACTGTGTGTTTGTCGGCGCTCCAGGGATTTTGGGCTTTTGGTTTACATTTCAGAAATACAACAGCCGCTCATTTTCCCGGCTGTGGCTATAGAAATCCATCTGGTACAAACCGGATTAGCAATCAGTCTGTCTCTTTTCTGAACTATTTCAACTTTCTTAAAATCAGGATTTTAGGAATCCGGAAGAAGCGATTTGGCCTCATTCAAAAAAAATCGGAAAAGATATTGCGCAGAGGGCTGAAAGGTGCTTATATTTAAGCCTATCAAAAAGTAAGCGAGAATAGCTCAGCTGGTAGAGCACAACCTTGCCAAGGTTGGGGTCGCGGGTTCGAGTCCCGTTTCTCGCTCATACAAAAGCGAATCTGCACTAAAGCAGGTTCGCTTTTTTTTTGCCTTCAAATCCCTGACTTCAAAAAGAATGGCGTTTCTATTATCCGTATATTTAAGGCTTGCAACTTTCATCCCGAACCCAACAAGCTGATATGTCGGATAAACCACACGATTACTGCGGAATTTTCGGTATTTATAACCATCCGGAAGCCGCTGTAATGGCCTACTACGGCCTGCATGCGCTTCAGCACAGAGGGCAGGAATCAGCAGGAATTGTCAGCTCTGTATTTGATGAAGCCCGCGGGCAAAACATCATGCCGATGCACAAAGATTTCGGCCTGGTACTAAATGTGTTTGAAGACAAACGCATCTTCACAGATAAACTCAAAGGGTGTAAGGCGATAGGGCATAACCGCTACTCCACGTCGGGTTCATCCAATAATCCGGCGAATATTCAGCCATTTAGGGTGCATTACCGAAAAGGTAACCTGGCACTTGCGCATAACGGTAACCTCACCAATGCGCCATCCCTGCGGCAGCGCTTCATAAATGAAGGGATACTTTTCCAAAGCACTTCCGATACCGAGCTGATTCTGCATCTGATTTCGCACAGCCTCAAAACCGGTCAGTTCGAGCAGATCATGGATGCCCTGAGACAGATTGAAGGTGCCTACTGCCTGGTTATCCAGACCGATGACGCGCTTATTGCCGTTCGTGACCCCAACGGATTTCGTCCGCTGGCCCTCGGCAGGCTTGGCGACAGCTTTGTGGTAGCAAGCGAAACCTGTGCTTTTGATATTATCGGGGCCGAATACATCCGAGATATCGAGCCCGGTGAAGTGCTTGTAATCGACGACAACGCAACTTCCTCGGGTGAGCCGGCCTCCTACACCTTACCACGGAAACCCGGCACCGATACAGCCGGCTGTGTTTTTGAGTACGTTTACTTTTCCCGGCCCGACAGCCGGATCTTCGGCGAAAATGTGGATAAGGTGAGGCGGCAGATCGGCAAACACCTTGCCCGGGAGCACCGCATTCCGGATATCGTAAAGTCAACTTCCGACAAAAAGCCCATCGTAATATCTGTACCCGACAGCAGCAACACTGCCGCCCTCGGCTACGCGGGTGAAAGCCGCAAACTCGGATATGACTGCAAATTCGAAATTGGCCTGATCCGCAACCACTATGTAGGCCGTACCTTTATTGCGCCGGGACAGGAGTCACGTCAGTTCAAGGTCCGTACAAAATTCAACCCTGTCCGTGGTGTGATTGAAGACCGCATCGTATTGATTGTGGATGATTCCATCGTAAGGGGCACTACAAGCCGCATGCTGATCGATATGATCCGGAAGTGCAACCCGAAGGAAATTCACTTTCTTGTGAGCTCACCGCCCATCATTGAGCCTTGTTTTTACGGGATGGATTTTCCGAGTCCGGAAGAACTGATTGCCAACAAATTTGACCGGAACATCGACCGGATTGCAGCAGAACTCGGTGTTGACAGCCTCCATTATCTATCCCCGAAAGGCCTCATTGAAGCCGTTAAGGAAGCAAACGAAGGCAACCTCAATTATTGCAGCGCCTGTTTTACGGGCCGGTACCCGGTTCCGGTAGAAACCCAAATGGGGAAAGAAGCCAACGAGCTGGTTTAGAAACCGCTCCCAAAAACCACTATGAGTCAATTCAGCAAAGACACGCCAGCAGAGCAAACGGGAAAAACACCCTTCATCAAACAGGCTGAATTCGTGCTGTCTGCACCGAAAATCAGCTTTTGTCCCGACGACAAGCTGCCGGAGTTTTGCCTTGCCGGTCGTTCTAATGTGGGGAAATCATCCATCGTTAACGCGCTCACCAACCAAAACAAACTGGCCAAAACGAGTAACGTGCCCGGCAAAACCCGTGAAATGAATTATTTCCGGATGAACAACAGCTGGTACCTTGTGGATCTGCCCGGTTACGGTTATGCCAAGGTTTCCAAGAAAGAGCAGACCCGATGGAGCAAGGCCATGACCGAATACCTGGTTAAGCGTGAAGAGCTGCGGCTGGTGCTCATCATCCTTGATATCAGGCACAAGCCGCACGATTCCGATCTGGAATTTATGTACTGGCTGGCCGATAACGGCATCCCGTTTGCAAATGTCTTTAATAAAAAGGACAAAATCGGCAAGACACAGGCACAGGAAGCGCTGGCCGCGCTGTACCGGCTGCATCAGGAAATCAACATTGAAGTACCCGTAGTGAGCATTTCAGCCGAAAAAAAAGATGGTCTGAATGAACTCGAAACGCTGTTTGCGGATTTCATGGATGAATCTGAAGCCGGTTAGCCCTTCTCACTGATTGCCGTGCGCACAGCTTTCTGAATTATTTTTAACCAAAACCGGCGCAGCGACAGCCGGAAGATAAATCATTACACCAACAAGCCAAGCTATGAGTGAAAAACTGAAAGTACTATTACTCGATAATATTGACCCCGTAAGCGCTGAAATTCTGGCGGAACGCGGAATTAAGGGTGAGCTTTATTCAAAGCTTACCCCTGAAGAACTTAAAACCCACATTAAAGATGCCGTCGGCATTGTAGTTCGCAGTGCCACACAGGTTGACGAAGCCCTCCTCGCCAAAGCACCGAACCTTAAAGTAGTTGGCCGGGCCGGTGTAGGTGTTGATAATATTGATATCGATGCTGCTACCCGTCGGGGCGTACTGGTGATGAATACCCCTGACGGCAATACGATTTCAACAGCTGAACACACCTGCGGCCTGATTTTGTCACTGGTGCGCAACATCCCGAATGCGGTAGCATCGTTAAAGGCCGGCCGCTGGGACCGCAAGAAATACCTTGGCACAGAAGTGCACGGAAAAACGCTGGGTGTAGTAGGGCTGGGCAAGATCGGTTCCGGTGTAGCACAGCGCATGCTATCCTTTGGGATGCACGTAGTTGGTTTCGACCCTTACATGACCAACGAGCGAGCGCGTGAGCTGGGAATCAAACTCGTTGATATGGATGAGTTGTTTGCAAGCTCAGACATTATTACGGTGCATACTCCGCTTACCGAAAAAACACGCAACCTTATATCGAAAGAGCAGTCATCAAAACTCAAGAAAGGTGTAAAGCTGGTTAACTGCGCGCGCGGCGGTATTTTTAATGAAGCTGACCTGCTTGACATGCTAAATGACGGCACTGTTTCAGAACTTGCGCTTGATGTGTACAGCAGCGAACCGCCAACAGAAGATATGCGCGCCCTGCTGGAGCACCCTCATGTGGTTTGTACGCCTCACCTTGGGGCTTCAACTGAAGAAGCTCAGGAGAAAGTTGCGGTGCAGATTGCTCATCAACTGGCTGATGCACTCGAACTTAAGGATTTTAAAGGCAGCATCAACGGAAAGTCAATCGCATTATCTACGAATGCTGAACTTCAGCCTTACCTTAAACTCGCTGAGCAGATGGGCCGCTTCTGCATTCAGCTTGCAGGCTGGAATGTGAAAGAGCTTACCATAGAATACACCGGAAAGTGCGGCAGCCATGCTGAAGTCCTCACGGACGCTTTTCTGGCCGGCTACCTTCACCAAATTGATGAAGCCCCTGTAAACCTCATTAACGCCCGTTATCTGGCAGACGGCAAGGGGATCAGGATTCGCGAAATAAAAGAGAGCTCGTCAGGTACCTTCTCAGAACTGATGACGGTGCATATTGGCGGAGCAGAAGCCTTCAGCCGCGTATCAGGTGCTGTGTTTGGAGATACGGATTTCCGGGTCGTGGGCATTAACAGCCTGCAGATCGAAGTTCAGCTGCACGGCAATCTCATTATTTATAAAAACGTGGATAAGCCGGGTATGCTTGCTGCGGTTAGTTCAAAACTTGCACAGGAAGACATCAATATCGCCTCCCTGAGCCTTGGCAGAAATCCCGCTAACATGCGCGCTGTAACAGCCATCGCAATTGACAAACCTGCAGATAAACAAACGCTCGAAGATATTGCCGCCATTGACGGCGTCGAGTATCTTACATCCTTATCGCTCTAAGACTCAAACCAATTCAAAAAAAAAGCACTTCGGGATTACCGGAGTGCTTTTTTGTTTGCCGTGTTCAGCTGTGTTAATTATTCAAAGCTCTTTAGAAGGGCTGAATCGGATATAGTATAGAAAGATTTTTAAAAACTAAAGCCCTCCTGTAATCTCAGGAGGGCTTAAAAGCTCGGATATGCTTGTGTTAATTTGAAGAAACCTTAGTTTGTTCTTCTGATGTCCTGGTATTGTGAGCTGAGGTGAGCCGGGCGCGGGAATGTGACAACGAATGCATCACTGAAGGTACCTTGCGCAGTTCTAAGCACGTTGGCTGTTTCAGGGAAACGGTTGAAAACACCTACACGCACTTCGTAGAACTGACGTCTCTGTGTTATGAGAACCATCTGAGCCGGGTTATCAACAACACCCTGCAACTGAGAAATCATGGTTTGCCTTACGCGCTGAGCCTGCTCGAGTGTCAGACCAGCAAAGACCTGAACATAATGCCCATCAGCAAGAACCTGTGTAAGACCACGCTCATCAACAGTCATGGTTGTGCGTGTATCACGCTCTCTTTCACGGTCACGCATGGTTTGCTCCATTTCAGCAAATTTTCTCTCAAGCTCTCCGATACGGCCTTCATGATTGTCGGCACGACCTTCAAGAGCTGACGTTCTGGCTTCAATACCGCTCATATCTTCACCTTGTGCTGCAAGCTGACGCTCAAGGTCGTCCATGCGGGTATGAAGTGCCATCAAACGGTTAAAATCATCTTCATAGAGATCCATTGGGGCAGGTCTCCATGACATGTGGAGTGCCTCACGCTGGCCAAAGTGGAAACGAAGACCTCCGAACAAAGAACCATAGGTAACTGTTTTTTTATCGATGTTAGGATTGGTTCTGAGAGTATTGGCAACAACGTTATCTGGTGTGATGCGGAAATCGTACTGCGCAAATAAATCGATTCCGTTAGAAACACGGAAATTAAATCCGGCACCGGCTAAAGCTACAAGCTGAAACCCGGTATCAGAAAAAGTCATGTTAGATTGCGTGTTTACGCGTTCGTAGTCAAAATAATACAAGCCTGCACCAAGTGTAATGTATGGAGCTACATTTGGCGAGATTCTGTTTAAACCCAGAATATGATTCAGGTTGTAGTTAGTTCTGAAAGAAAAGTCCAGAACTGTGCTTTCGTATTCATTTAATGCTGCCGAACCATTTTCAAACTGCATATATTGAGTTAGGAATTCGAAACTAAATGCAGGTGTAAGTGCATACATTAAACTGGCGCCGAATAAAGCTTTATTTTGGTTGTCAACTTCGACACTACCAATAGGGCCAAGCCGGAATACATCATTTGTCAACGTAGTTCCGCCGAACACTGAGATTGAAAGCCGTCTTTCTTCGTCATGATTTTGAGCACTTACGTCGCCGGCTGTAAATCCGGCGATCAAAAATGAAGCCAAAACAGAAATGATAAGTATTTTTGATTTCATAGTAATATATAGTTTAGTTTACGAGCTTTGGATACCCATAAATATACTTTATTCGTGAAGCAATTGAAAATTTAGCTGCAAGTTATTTTTATCAGCGAAGCCACTTTTTTATTCTTCTATCAACATGAAAATACAAACGTTAGCTCCCCCTTTAATCGTTCCGAAACGACTCACTGTTCTAAAAGCACTGCAGAGTGCTGTTATAAATGCAAAAACAGCGATATGTGAGGGCTTGTATCAGGACCTTGGCAAACCGCCTGAAGAAGCTGAAGTTACTGAAATTATACCGGTTATATCTGAACTTAGGCATATCCGCAAACATCTGAAAGAGTGGAGCAGCCCAAAGCCCGTAAACCGAACTTTGCTTCATTTCACAGCCAAAGCTTATGTACACTATCAGCCAAAAGGGCGTGTCCTGATATTGTCACCCTGGAACTACCCCTTTAATCTTGTAATGAGCCCGCTGGCTTCTGCTATTGGCGCCGGCAACCAGGTTGTCATTAAACCTTCGGAGTTTACACCAAATACAAACAAGGTTATCCGCCATATTTTGGAAGAGTGTCTTCCTGAAGGTTTGTGCACCTTAAAGGAAGGAGACGCCCGTTTTGCTGCCGGCTTAACCTCTGAGCCCTGGGATCACATCTTCTTCACAGGCAGCCCCGCAATCGGGAAAAAAGTAATGAAAGCTGCTGCTGAAAACCTGGTTCCGGTTACGCTTGAACTTGGCGGCAAATCACCCTGCATCGTTACCCGCCACGCAGATGTAGAAAAAGCAGCAAGGCGCATTGCCTGGGGCAAATATATTAATTGCGGACAAACCTGTATAGCTCCTGATTACGTGATGGTTCATGAAAACATACGTGTTCGTTTTCATGAGTTGCTTGAACAGGAAATAAAAAAACGTTTCCCGCTCGCCTGTGAAGGTAAACCCACAGATACTGGATACGGAAAACTGATCCACCGGCATCATTTTAACCGATTGCAGGCCCTGCTACAAGATGCGCTATCACAAAACGGAAAGCTACTGTTCCCTCAATACTCTGACGAAAACGAGCTTTTTTTCGGTCCAGCCGTACTCGAAATGAACAAGGAGGCCAATCAGGCACTGGTAATGCAGGATGAAATTTTCGGGCCGGTCTTACCTGTGCTTAGCTACAGTGATGATGATGAAATTTTTGATCAGCTTTCACGCAATCCAAAACCGCTTGCCGCCTACATCTTTTCAGCCAATAACAAAGAAATCCGTTTTTGGCGTGATCGTATTCGTACCGGAGGTTTTGTTGCCAACGACATCCTCAGTCATTTTGCTCACAATAACCTGCCGTTTGGCGGAAATGGGAGCAGCGGACACGGACGCTCACACGGTTTTTTCGGATTCAGAGAGTTTTCTAATGAAATGGCAGTAATGGAAAGCGGGCCGGGCCCCTCAGGTGCGGAACTTGTAGGCGCACCTTACACCGATTTGAAGCGGAAAATTATTGATGCAGCCCTTAAATTAGTCTGATGCATATATCAAAAAAATGTTATGTTTTTATCTGAATTGAATAACAAAACCAAAGCAGTATTGTCATTTTCAATACTGCTTTTTCTGTTCACTTTCCCCGTAAAATTATCTGCACAGAGTTTACTAAAAGCTGAGCCTTACATATCGGCTATTGCTGATACCCTTGAATCAATAGTTCCGCAATCAACAGCCCCTTCGCTGCCTGTAAGCGACTCCAACAGGATTTTGCGGGAAATCACCGAACTTGGTACACTGCTTGAAGGCAGGCTTACACGTACTGAAGATTTATTAGTTGACCGTGTTGGAGCTGTTGATCAGCGGCTCACAGGCGTTGAAAACCGAACCAACGAAACCTATCTGAGCATCAGCAGTTTTGAACAGCAGTTTTGGTACATTATTCTGGCACTGCTGTTTTTGTCGCTTGTAACAGTGCTTTCTATCCTGATACTCACTTTTAAATTTATTGAGCCCATGAAGAAAGAAAATAAAATGCTCAATGACAGCTTCATTAGATTGCAAACTGAAATACCAAAAAACAGCGACAATATCCATCAGGCTCTTAAAGATCTCGCAAAAGACGACCCATACATTGCTCAGATCCTTAAGAAAAATAATCTGCTATAAACAAAACAGGCGTACTGATTTATAATCCGTACGCCTGTTTATATTTATAGGGTACAGCGAACTACAAACTAACTTTGTAATAATCTTTGTACCACTCAATGAAGTTTTTAATACCCTGCTCAACGGTAATTTTAGGCCTGTAATCCGTATAATCGAACAAAGCTTCAACATCAGCCCAGGTTTTGGGAACATCTCCGGGCTGAATATCCATCATATTCTTTTTGGCTTCTTTTCCGAGATTTTTTTCAATTTCGCGAATAAAATCCATCAGCTTTACAGGATTGCTGTTTCCTATATTAAAAATCTGATAGGGTGCAAAGCTTGTTGCGGGGTCCGGCTTGTCGCCCGACCAGGTACTGCTAGCAACCGGTGGCTTAGGCACAAGCCTGCGGATACTTTCAACAATATCATCAACATAGGTGAAATCACGCATCATTTCGCCGTGGTTAAATACGTCGATAGGCTTATCTTCAGTGATGGCCTTGGTAAACAGAAAAAGCGCCATATCAGGGCGCCCCCACGGACCGTAAACAGTGAAAAAACGAAGCCCGGTTGAAGGTATATTGAAAAGATTCGCGTAAGTATGTGCCATCAGTTCATTAGCCTTTTTGGATGTGGCATACAAACTCACGGGGTGATCAACATTGTGATTTACAGAAAACGGCATTTTTGTATTCGCCCCGTAAACTGAGCTTGATGAAGCATAAATCAAATGCTTTACGGGATAATGACGACATCCTTCGAGAATATTCAGAAAACCGGTTATGTTGGCATCAATGTATGTATGCGGGTTAATAAGGCTGTATCTCACGCCAGCCTGAGCCGCAAGGTTTATAACAACATCAAATCTTTCTTTTTTGAAAAGCTCAAGTATCCCGTCTTTGTTTTCAAGACCAAGCTTTACAAAGCGATACCCGGGTAAGCTGCTCTCCACCGGCTCTCCGTCACGGATTTCTTCAATATTTATGCCTGTTTCCCGGAGTCTGTTATATTTAAGATTTATATCATAATAATCGTTGATATTATCTATACCTATAACTTCATGTCCGTCCTGCAGAAGCAGTTTAACAAGGTGGAAACCGATAAAACCGGCTGTACCGGTTATCATAACTTTCATAATAGTTTTTTTAGATTACGATTTTACTTTTAATTGACTTTTCCCTCTCCATTGAGCTTATAGCCCGAATAGTTAGGAATCATTTCATAAAAACATTTGCGGATAGTGGTTCCGTCGCCGGCCAATGCTGCCTCGTGTAAACGAACAAGCATCTCTTCCAGATTATCTATACCCACCTTGCTTTTTCTGGAAACCATAATTTTCTTGTATTTGGAACTCTCCGTTCCCTCTTCTGCAGTAAGCAGCTCTTCAAAAAGCTTCTCGCCGGGGCGCATACCCGTGTATTCAATCTGTATATCCTTCCCCGGTATCAAGCCTGAGAGTTGAATCAGATCCCGTGCAAGATCTGATATTTTAACCGGTTTGCCCATATCAAGCACATAAACGGCTCCGTTATTTTCCATTCCTCCGGCCTGCAGAACAAGCTGGGAAGCTTCCGGTATTGTCATGAAGTAACGGTTCATTTCAGGATGCGTTACGGTTACAGGACCGCCGTTCTGAATCTGATCCTTAAATATCGGGATAACGCTGCCACGGCTGCCAAGCACATTTCCGAAGCGAACTGATACAAATACCTGATTTTTACCTGCTTTCGTTGCTCCCCATTCCACAACATACTCTGCTGCACGCTTCGAAGCACCCATTACTGAAGTCGGGTTTACGGCTTTATCGGTTGATACATTAACGAAGCGCTCAACTTTCCATTCATGGGCAAGTTCGACCAGGTTTTTTGTGCCGAAGATGTTGTTGAATACCGCTTGTTCCGGGTTATCCTCCATGAGCGGTACATGCTTGTGCGCAGCTGCATGAAAAAGAATTTCCGGCTTATGACGCTCAAAAATGCGTGCCAGTGATTCCTTATCACGCACATCAGTGATGTAGGCGAAATACTCAATATTTTTATACTGACGGTTAAGCTCAAGCTGAAGCTGATAAATACTGTTTTCACCCCTGCCTACAAGCAGAATTCTGGCCGGGGAAAAGTTACAAACCTGCCGCACAATTTCGGAACCTATTGACCCGCCAGCCCCGGTTACAAGCACCGTTTTGCCGGTTAGGTAGCTTGATATTTCGTCGGTATTCAGGTTGATGGGATCGCGCTGAAGCAAATCTTCTACATCTACTTCCCGAATCTGTGAAACCGATACACTCATGTTTGCAAGATCGGCCAGCCTGGGCAGAATCCTGTGTTTAACCTTTAGCTGAATGGTTTTTTTCAGGATTTCACGAACAGCATCCGGATTTGAAGGGATTGCAATGAGCACAATATCTACATTCTGCGATTTTACTACTTCACCGATATCCTGCGTAGTACCGAAAACTTTTAAACCTACAAATGTCTGCCGAAGCTTGGCGGGGTCGTCATCCAGAAAACCAACAGGTGCCATGTTGGCATCTGCGTCTTTTCGAAGTTCTTTTGCCATCGTTGTACCGGCACTTCCCGCACCAACAATCAAAACCCGTTTATTTTTTTTGGTGTTGTTTGGGTTAACTAAGTGAGCATTTTCGGTAATCACGCGTGCAAGCATCCGAAATGCGCCAAGTGCAATAATCGAAAGTACCATATCAATCAGCACAACTCCGAAAGGTACTGCAAACACCGAAACTGACCTCATATACAAAACGGCTGCGAGTGTAATTGCTGCTGAGAAGAGGGTGATCAGAATTACCTGAAACAAATCGAACACAGAAACATTGTGCCAGGATTGTTTATAGATTTTAATTACCAAAAGGGATACAAGCTTCGAAACAGATGCTATAGCCGTATAAACAAACAACAGCTCCCAGGCGTCAATATGCCCCATTCTTACAAATACCGCGAGAGGAGCACACAATAGGAAAATTAAATAGTCAAGTCCGATTTTTATAAAGTACCGTTTCCTGCTGCTCACAAGCAGATCTGCTTTGAGATTTTCTATTTTAAATAATTCTGTAAGGTTTTTTTTCATGTAGGAGGTCTATATGAAACTTAGGTGACGCCGTAAATTGTACAGCGTTACAAATTAAGAAATTTTGGGAAGCTTAGCGGAAACAATTTCAGCAGTTTCAGACATTACTTTACCCAATACGAAGCTGTCTGTATATGCAGTAAACCCTGCGCACCTGCGGTATTGATATCCGTCTGTGATTTCAGTAAACCTGTGTTACGTACCTGATCTTGCTGTCACGTTTTTTTGTTTTAAAAGCCGATTACTGCTCCAAAACTGACTATCCCCCGCAGTTTCAGGGGGTCTTCACCCGGTTCAGGGGAGGAAAGCCAAACGGGCAGATCACAGCGAAGTACAAAGCCTCTTGGCCGGCCAAGCTGATCGGGAATGTTGAGTGATAATGCAAAACCGGCGCCTGCATCAGCGAGATTTTCGGTTCTGTCATCCGAATAACGGGCTCCGCTGAATACATCCGTAAAAAGATACGAACGCAGCCTCAGGAAATCTCCCAATATCGGGATGCTCTCAAAGATGCGGTCAATCGGGTTGGGATAGTCGATTTCAGCGTTTATTGCAGTATAAGCTTCATAAAATACCGGCGTTCCGTTTCTGGCATTACGCGCATCGCGGCCTGCATACCCTCTGATGTTGGCTGCATTTCCGGTGAGCTGAAAAGCACCCGATTCCATCCAGGGTACCGGTATGGTTCCTTTGGCCCGGAAAAACCCGGAGTTCATCCAGCTGAATGCTGTTGCCTGAGAAGCGAGGTACCGTTGCTCGGGTGGCACCTCACCAGCTGCATACCCTCCGGAAACCCGGAGCCGGATGTTAAACTGCCTGCTGAGCGCTATGCTTTTCCTGACCTCGGCCTGAAGACTGCTGAATAAATCCTCCCCGTCAGCCAGGCCTGTGAATGCGGAAGCTCTGTAGTAAAGAAAACCTGCTTCTGTAGCCTGCTGCCGCTGCGCACTCATCGCGAGATGGGGGGTCCAGCCATCCTGCCAGAGCGCCGGAAACACCAGGTATTCATCATCAAAATGCCGATAAACACCGCCAAAAGCTGCGAATTGCGTGAATTCATCTTCGTTAAAACCCGGCTGCCAGCGTTTGTCGAAACCAAGGCCATGCCGGTGAAACCCTGCACGAATGCTGCTTAGCAGGCTGTAGCTCCCCTCGCTGTTGAAATCAGAAATCGATGCTATCGGATTGGTGTACTTAATATAATAGGAAACCGGGGTATCAGGCAGCCATGTACCCAGCCAAAGACCGGTATCGAGGCGGTGCGGGCCGTCATCAAATGTTCCGGGAACCTGCCCCCTCATCCTTACGCCGAGCCGGATGCCATCCACGTCGTTATACCAAAAATCAGGTGCAAAACGCAGTTCGTAAGGTTTTTCGGTGAACGATTGTGCGTAGCTGCGGCTGTTTCCACCAAGCAGAAGCACAACGGTAAGAATTGCTGCTGCGAGATAACAAAAAAACATCTGTGTGCGGGAGGCCGGGCGGAAAGAAAAATCCGTATGCTGCTTCATAGTGCTGTATTGTAAAACCGGTGAATATCACCGTGCCGTCGGTTCAAGGTCGTGATAAAATCCATTCGTTGGGTAAAGAATCCTGATGAAGAAGGATACGCTCAATAAGCCGTATTAACCGCTGCTGTTCCGGCCAGGCGGTCAGCTTTGCGGCTTCTGCGGCTGTAAACCAGCCATAACTGTCGTGCTCATGGTTTAATACCGGTTTAGCTTCAGTTTTGCAGCTGCATGCAAAAACCGGTATATGATGCAGCATATTTCGCTCAAAATCAAAAAAAGAATTGACTGAAGGTACACACCAGAACAGTTCGGCATCAAGTGAAGTTTCTTCCTTAAACTCCCGCTGCGCCGCCGCTGCTGCGGTCTCCCCTGCCATAACCTTGCCGCCAATCATCCGCCATTGCCCCTCATAAAGCGTGCCCTTTGCCCGGCGGAACATCATAAAATGAACGGCGCCGCAACTCATCCGGTAAGGATACACGTCGATAAGTGAGGGTGCGGTGAAGCGGGTGTCTGGCATACGGTATTCGCTTAGTACTGCTTCTCGTAAGATTGTGGCTCCCGTATGATCGGCTTCCGGTCAACCCAGTAACTTTCCATTCGGTCATCTGCATTCATTGAAAGCGGATCACCGTTTCTGAACTGACGGTAAAGGCCAATGGGTGTCATCACCAGAAAGTAAACCAGGCTAATGGTGATTTTGGTCGTAAATAAAGCCATGAGCAGGGCAAGCAGCATCCAGGTTTTGTAAACCCCGCGCATGGCATTTGGTTTAAGCATAGAAAAAACAAACAGCAGTAAACCGATAACGGAAAAAATGACTGCTGCATTGGTCACACTCCAGCCAGCAAACCAGCTGAGCACCAGCGGGATGAGTATTCCGGGCACGAAAAGCATCACCCAGCCAAAACCGCGTATTTTTTTGCGGCTCACCTCAATTTCGCTGAGCAGACCGCCGATAAACGATGGCTTAGTCAAGTACAAATTCCTCCTTCCAGTCGTCAGTTTCGGGTAGTTTTTCCTGATCTTTTTTGAGGAAAACAAGGGAACCCATCACAAGCCGGTCCATTTTGGTGCGCATAAAGCAGCGCCAGGCGTCTTCAGGGGTGCAAACGATGGGTTCGCCGCGCACATTAAAACTGGTATTGATTACAACCGGACACCCTGTTTTTCCCCAAAAAGAGCTAATAAGGGCGTGATAGCGCGGGTTCCATCGGCCGTTAACGGTCTGTATTCGGGCTGAGTTATCTACATGCGTAACTGCCGGGATATCCGAACGCAGCTCATAAAGTTTGTCGAAACCACGGGTTTCAGGTGCGGTTTTACGAAGGTGATTGGCAGCCACACCGGCAACGAGCAGCATATACGGGCTTTCCGTTTCGAGTTCAAACCAATCGGAAACCTGCTCCTGCAGCACGCTTGGCGCAAAGGGGCGAAAGCTTTCCCGGTACTTAATTTTCAGGTTCAGGGTTTTCTGCATCACTTCTGAACGCGGGTCTCCCAGAATGGAGCGGTTGCCGAGTGCCCGGGGCCCGAATTCCATCCTTCCCTGAAACCAACCTACAACTTCTCCGCAAGCCAGGGCTTCTGCTGTTGATTCAATGAGGTCCCGCTCCGGCATACGTCGGTATTTGCAGCCGTTTGCCTCGGCAAACATGCTGATTTCCTCATCAGAAAAAGCCGGACCAAGGTAGCTTCCCTGCATGGCATCTCCGGCCGGGGTGGGCCGCTGCTGTGCATAATAATGATAGTGTGCAACATAGGCAGCGCCAATAGCACCGCCGGCATCACCGGCAGCCGGCTGAATCCAGATGTCGTCAACTATTCCTGAGCGAAGCAATTTGCCGTTGCCCACACAATTAAGCGCAACCCCGCCTGCAAGGCAGAGGTTGCGGCTTCCGGAAAGTTCAACGGTATGTTTGGCCATTCGCAGCATAATTTCTTCGGTTACCACCTGTACAGAAGCGGCAAGATCCATTTCCCGCTTCCCTATTGCGGTTTCCGGCTTGCGGGCCGGTCCGCCGAACAGCTTTGCAAACTTTCGCGAGGTCATTTTGAGCCCGGCGCCATAATCAAAATAGGCCATATTCAGGCGAAAGGAGCCGTCGGGCCGCAAATCTATCAGCTCATCGTAAATCTGCTGCGCGTAAACAGGCTCGCCATAAGGTGCCAGGCCCATGAGTTTGTATTCGCCGGAATTTACCCGAAAACCTGTGAAGTAGGTGAAAGCGGAGTACAGCAGGCCGAGTGAATGCGGGAAGTTAAGTTCCTTCAGAAGCTTTACCCGGTTGCCTTCACCGCTGCCGATCGAGCTTGTTGCCCATTCACCCACGCCATCCATGGTGAGTACGCCGGCTTTGGTAAACGGTGAGGGGAAAAAGGCAGAAGCCGCATGCGACTCATGGTGCTCCGGAAACAAAAGCTTCCCCTCATAGCCAAGTTCCGTACGGATGCGATCGGAAATCCAGAGTTTTTCGCGTATCCAAAGCGGCAGGGATTTCCATGCGCTTAAAATACCACGGGGTACAAAGGCAAGGTAGGTTTCGAGAATACGCTCAAATTTAAGAAACGGTTTGTCGTAAAAAGCGATGGCATCTACCTCGTTTAGGGTGATGCGCGCCTCCCTCAAACAATACTTAATGGCATTTCGCGGAAATCCGGGGTCGTGTTTCCGCCGGGAAAAACGCTCTTCCTGTGCAGCTGCAATCAGCTCACCGTCGCGCAGTATAGCCGCAGCTGAATCATGATAATAACAGGAGATGCCGAGGATAATCATGAGATTAAATCAGTCCGTTTTTTTAAGGAAGCTGCCGGCACCCATGCGCGAAGCTCAGTGCAGCAGGCAGCAGGCCGTATTTCAGGATCAGCGCTAAGAACGGTTTCAGAAACCTGCCCGTAACGGATTTTAATTGTTCCGTTCGATAGAAAGGATTTCAAGTTCGAGCATGCCCGCCGGTACCTTCACCGTAACCACATCGCCCACTTCTTTACCGAGCAGCCCTTTTCCGATTGGCGAATCAACCGAAATTCTTCCGGTGTTGAAGTCTGCTTCCTGCGGAGACACCAGGGTATAGGTGTTTTTCTTGTTACTTTTTTTGTTAAGGATGCTCACCGTTGAAAGCACATACACCTTGGAAGCATCAATATTTCGCTCGTCTATCACGCGGGCGTTGGCGAGAGCGTGCTCAAGCTCCGCAATTTTCTTTTCGAGCAGCCCCTGCGCTTCTTTTGCGGCATCATATTCCGCATTCTCGCTCAGATCGCCTTTCGAGCGGGCTTCCTCAATATCGGAAGCTACCTGCCTGCGACCTTCTGTTTTGAGGGTACGCAGCTCGTCTTTTAATTTCTGAAAGCCTTCTTTTGATAAATGATTTACTTTCACAACTATGCCAAATAATTTATTGAGTAGATTGTTTTTACTTGATTTACTGTCGATACAAGCGGATTAGTGAGTGCACTAAAAAAACCACCCTGTCCTGTTTATGCGGAGGGCAGGGTGGTTTTTACAGAGCTGAAGCATGTGTACCTGAATCAGCTTTTCTGTTAACGACAGATAATAAAAAAATATCGGGCAACACAACAGCATGCCATTGTGAGACCCGACAGTTTTAAATATACGCTTTTTTTTGATATCAATTGGGTTTAACATTATACGATGAACCGCTATAAAAAAAGAACAACTCGCGAGATCCTCGCAGAAAACCTTGGCCGCACCCCTCCGGCTCAGCTCAGAAACGCTGCGGTATGGCTGCATAACATCCGCAGCATGTACAATGTGGGGGCAGCATTCCGCAGCTGCGACGCTTTCGGCTGCGGGCACCTTTATCTGTCGGGCTACACTCCGGTGCCCCCTCGGCCTGAAATCTCCAAGACGGCTCTTGGAGCTGATGAAACTGTGAGCTGGAGCTTTATCAAGGAACCGCTTGATTTTCTGACTACGGCAAAACAGGCTGGCAGCCACTTAGTTGGTATTGAACAAACAAAAGATTCCGGTATGCTAACCGATTTCAGGGCGGCACCCGGGCAGAAAGTCATTTTCTTTTTCGGCAACGAAGTTACCGGACTTGATGACGCGCTGCTCCCCCTTATGGATCAGTGCCTTGAAATCCCGCAATTTGGCCATAAGCATTCCCTCAATGTTTCTGTAACCATTGGTACCGTACTGTATCACATGCTTTTATCTTCAATAAAATGAAACCCTTGCAAGCCTGCCCGACGAGAGGCGGTTCAGGTTCTGATACCGATGGCCTGTTTGTTCTTTGGCAGAATTGGGTGTATTTTGTGCACTTGCCTTTCCTTATAATGGCCTGTTATTTACAAAATATTTTAACGCCTGCTTTGGACTTTACGCGACAACCATTTACCGGCAGAAACAACACTTTTCAGCCTGAGAGGATGCCAGGGTACAGCATCCCTTATTCTTTTGCAGAAGGAACGCCCCTTCATACCGTGCCTGCTTTTTTGATAAAGCAAGTGCAATCAAAGCTGCACGCACCCTAAACCCAGCCTTTCAGCCATTTCCCATTACACAATATATGTCAAAAAGAGTACTTGTTACCGCTGCACTGCCTTATGCAAACGGCCCGCTTCACCTGGGCCATATTGCGGGCGCCTATCTCCCCTCCGACCTTTACTGCCGCTACAAACGCCTTGCGGGCGATGAAGTTCTGTTCATCTGCGGCTCCGACGAACATGGTGTACCCATCACCATAGCAGCTGACAAAGAAGGCGTTTCCCCACAGGAAATTGTGGATCGCTACCACGGTATCAACAAAAAAGCGTTTGAAGATTTCGGCATCTCTTTCGATTACTACGGTCGTACAAGTTCGGCTACACACCGCGAAATTTCACAAAAGTTCTTCCGTACCCTTCACGAAAAGGGTGTCTTCATTAAGAAAACCGAGCAGCAGTATTATGATGTGAAAGCTGGTATGTTCCTGGCAGACCGCTACATAAAGGGCACCTGCCCCAAATGCGGGTATGAAGAAGCCTACGGCGATCAGTGCGAAAAGTGCGGTACTGCTCTTTCTCCAACCGAGCTGATTAACCCCAAGAGCATGCTTAGCGGCGAACAGCCCGAGATGCGGGAAACCGAGCACTGGTACATCCCCCTCGGAAATTATGAAAACTGGCTTAAGGAGTGGATCGGTAGTAAAACCGACTGGAAGCCCAACGTACTCGGGCAGTGTAACAGCTGGCTTGATGCCGGCCTGGGCGACCGCGCCGTAACCCGCGATCTCAAATGGGGCGTACCGGTTCCGCTCGAAGGGGCTGAAGGGAAAGTACTTTATGTTTGGTTTGATGCGCCCATCGGTTATATCTCCGCTTCGGTTGAGTGGGCGGCACAAATAGGAGACCCGGAAGGATGGAAGCTGTTCTGGCAGGATGATGAAACCGAGCTGGTGCACTTCATCGGAAAAGACAACATCGTTTTTCACTGCATTATTTTCCCGGTGATGCTTAAAACGCACGGAAAGTATGTGGTTCCCCAAAACGTGCCGGCCAACGAATACCTCAACCTTGAAGGCGGCAAGCTCAGCACCTCCCGCGGCTGGGCTGTATGGCTGCACGAGTACCTCGAAGCTTTCGAGCCCGACCTGCTGCGCTATGCTCTTGCCGCAACAATGCCCGAAACCAAAGATGCTGACTTTCAGTGGAAGGATTTCCAAAACCGCGTTAATAACGATCTGGCTGATGTTTTCGGCAACTTTGTTTTCCGCACATTTTCGTTCATAGGCCGCTTTTTTGACGGTAAAATGCCGCCGCTGCTGAACCCCTCCGAACAGGACCTTGCCATGCTGGAGGAAATCAAACAAAGCGGTGCCCGTATTGCAAAGGCTTACGAAAGTTTTAAGTTTAAGGAAGCAGCACTGCACACGATCAATCTTGCGCGGGCAGGCAACAAATACTTCACTGAAACAGAACCCTGGCACACCCGGAAAAGCAACATTGAAGCCTGCGGCAATACCCTGCACGTGAGCGCACAAATTGTGGCCGCGCTCTCCGTTTACTTTGAGCCCATACTGCCGGCTGCCTGCAAAAAACTCAAATCGGCCCTAAACATCACCTTCAACGGTATGCTGCTGTGGGAAGAAGTGAAACCCGACATGATAAGCGTAGGTCAGGAAATCACACCAATGGAGATTCTCTTTAAAAAAATTGAAGATGATGCCATTCAAAGTCAGGTTGCGCTGCTTGAAGCCAAGGCCGCAGCTAAAGCTGGTACCACAGTGAAGGAAGTTAGCTATGAAACCGAAAAGAAAGGCATCGCCTTCGGTGACTTCGAAAAACTCGACCTCCGCGCTGCTGAAATTCTGGCAGCCGAAAAGGTGCCCAAATCCAAAAAGCTACTCAAAATCAAAATAAACCTGGGCTATGAACAGCGCACCATTGTAAGCGGCATTGCTGAGTACTTCCAGCCCGAAGACATTATCGGCAAGCGTGTTGCCGTTGTAGCAAACCTCATCCCCCGTAAAATTATGGGTATTGAAAGCAAAGGAATGATTCTTATGGCACATGATGCAACCGACGGGCTCCGGTTTGTGGAAACAAAAGCCGGACCGGGCTCATGTATAAATTAGAAGCAGACTCCCGACACAGCGACATGCGCACCAGCAGTTCAGCAGAGGCACACGAACAGCTCCCGCTTTTACTAAAAGCACCTTACCGGCCCCGGCTGGGTTGTTATCCTACACGCACACACACCGAATTCCGGCTTTTTTGCCCGCGCGCCAAAGCCGTATATGTAGAAATTTTCGAAAGCTACGAACAGGAAAAAGGTACGCGCTATGCGATGAACCCCAACGGAAATGACATCTGGCAGATCACACTTGAGGGTAATTTTTTCGGCAAACTCTACGGTTACCGCATTCAGCCGCCATCTCAGGAATACTTCTACCGCTCGCGCGACACAAATTTCCTGATTGCAGATCCTTACAGCAAAGCAGTTGTTACCCGCAATCATTACCTGCAGCACCCCCGCACCCTTATCACGCAGGATGAGGCCTTTGATTGGGAAAACGATACTTTCGTATGCCCTGACGACATCCGTGACCTGGTAATTTATGAAGCCCACATCAAAGACCTTACCAGCCATGAAAGTGCGGATACCCAATGGCCCGGCACCTACAAAGGCTTTGCGGACCCCAACGCACGCGGCGGCATTAACCACCTCAAAAAAATGGGTGTTAACGCAGTTGAGCTGCTACCGCTGCACAAATTTGCCTATTTCGAGCCGCCTCACAACGAACCCATAGCCGACGGCATCATCAATACCTGGAATGTGTACGGCCGTAACTACTGGGGCTACATGACCTCCTTCTTTTTTGCCCCGGAAACCATTTTTGCGACAGACGGCAGTACCGAACCGGGGGCTGTTGTGGGCCGCACTCAAAAAGCCGCAAGAGAACTTAAAGAACTCGTTAAGGCACTGCACAAAAACGGCATTACCGTAATTCTGGACGTCGTTTTTAACCACGTTTCGCAGTACGACCTCAACCCGTTTAAACTGATCGACAAATCGTACTACTTCCGCCTTACGGAAGAGGGGCACTACCTCTCACACAGCGGCTGCGGCAATGATTTCAAAACAGAGGCACCCATGGCCCGGCAGCTGATTGTTGACTCGATTTTATACTGGATGAAAGAGTACCACATCGACGGCTTCCGGTTTGACCTCGCCAACCTCATCGACCGCGAAACCCTTCAGCTTATACGTCAGGAAGCCGAAAAAATAAACCCCAATGTAGTGCTGATTGCAGAACCCTGGGGCGGAGGTTACGACCCTGTAGGCTTTTCGAACATCGGCTGGCCATCTTGGAACGATCAAATCCGGAACGGAGTGAAAGGCTCTGACCCACAGAACAGCAAGGGATTTATCTTCGGGCACTGGCACTGGGAAAGTTCGCGGGAAGGGCTCGAAAATTTCCTTTCAGGTACCCTGCTGGGGCACAGCAACGGCAGGTACCACAGCAGCGAACACTGTGTGAACTACCTTGAATCGCACGACGGCTATACTTTGGGGGATTTCATCCGCATAGGTCTTGACCCTTCCAAAGCGGCTAAAAAACACAAACGCAACGAAATTACCCCCCTTAACCCAGCTGAACTTCGGACCGCAAAACTCGCTGCACTTTACCTGCTTGCTTCTCAGGGCGTGCCGCTGATACATGCGGGTCAGGAATGGGCAAGAACCAAGGTTGTAGAACCTGTACCGGGCATCAAAGACGGCTATGCGGGCCATCTCGACCATAACAGCTACGAAAAAGACAACGAAACCAACTACCTCGACTTTAATCACGCCAGGGTAAACAGAGAGCTGGTTTCATATTACAAAGGGCTGATCAGCCTGCGGCTAAAATCACCGGCACTCAGGAAATCGAAACCCGACGCGCTGATATTCTGGAACTATCACGACAGTCTTCACATCACCCTGCAAATTAAAGGTGAAGGCAGCGGCGACCCCTACGATTACATCGTCACCCTAAACGGAAACCCCCACGGCATGCACCGCATCCCGCTGCCACAGGGCGCCTGGGAAGTAGTGGTCTCCCCTGATATGGCTCATCACGAAGGCTTCGATGTAGCAGCCGAATATCTGAGTGTTGAATCAGGTTCCGGATACATCCTGCGCAAGAAGCGAACAGGCGAAAATAAATAAATTTATACAGGCTTTGATTTTTCTGCTTTTTTCAGCTTTTTTGGTAGCTTGCTTTCAGCAGCCCTGATATGCCTCTTGTTACTGAGGGATTTGCCGGGCTCTTGTGTGAAAACTAACTACTACTGAATCTAACTGAACAAACCTTGGCAACTATACAAACTTCCGGAAGAGGAACCTGGAACAGCAAACTGGGCTTTATCCTGGCTGCTGCCGGCTCCGCTGTTGGGCTTGGCAATATTTGGGGCTACCCTACACAGGTAGCAGATAACGGCGGGGCTGCATTTATTCTCGTTTATCTGATCTGCTGTTTTCTCATTGGCCTGCCCGTAATGATTGCTGAACTCACCATTGGCCGGCACACGCGTAAAAACCCTGTCGGGGCGTTTAAAAAGCTCGATAAGAGCGGATTCGGCGCCATCATCGGTTATTGGGGCGTTTTGTGCGGGGTGATGATTTTATCGTTCTACCTGGTTGTTTCCGGCTGGACACTGGCCTACGTTTTTGAAGAAATATTCAAATTTGCCGGTAATACCGGACTGGCCGGTTTTTTTGGTGATCTGACCAACGGGCCCAAGAACGCGATTTTCACCATCGTTTTCATGCTTTTCACCGTCGGGATCATTAACGGAGGGGTGAGTAACGGTATCGAACGTGCTACAAAAATACTGATGCCCTTCCTGCTGCTCATACTCATCTTAATGGCAGCCTACGTAATGACTCTGGAAGGCAGTGCCGAGGGTGTACGCCGCTACCTGCTGCCCGATTTCAGCCTCATCAGTCTTGACCTTACACTCTCTGCTCTTGGTCAGGCTTTCTTCTCCCTTTCCCTTGGTATGGGCGCGCTAATTACGTATGGCTCTTACCTCAAAAAAAATCAGAATATTGTGGAATCGGCAGTTCTTGTAACTGTTTTCGACATATTTATAGCCCTAATCGCAGGTCTGCTGATCATTCCTGCAATGTATGTTGCACTTAATCAGGGCATTCAGATTTTTGGAGACGACGGCAGCCTGCTTTCTTCTGCAACTCTTGTATTCACAGTGCTTCCGGAGCTATTTCAAAACATAGGCGGGTATTTCGGGCTTTTTATTTCAGTTTCCTTCTTTCTGCTGCTTGGTCTCGCTGCGCTCACATCAGCAATTTCGCTGCTGGAAGTGCCCGTAGCCTATGTGATTGATGAGCACAATGTTTCCCGCAAAAAAGCATCACTGCTCGTAGGTGCCGTTGTGCTGTTCTTTGGTATCATCATCTCCTTTGATATCGGGCTGATTGATGTTTTCGTAGCCATCTTTAATGAAATCGGCCTGCCACTGGGCGGACTAATGACCTGCCTTTTCCTTACCTGGATCTGGAAAACAGGTAACGCTATTGCCGAAATCGAAAACGGGTTCCCCGGGGCCGCCAACTCCAGGCGTCTTAAGGTTTGGGCCTTTTTCATCAGCTACATCTGTCCGGTACTTATCGGTATTGTGTTCGTAACTACCATCCTAAATATGATTAGGTGAGTTAGGCAAAAGAATGGTAAATTTAAAGGATACCTGATATTTACTTATATCAGACAGGCCTATTCAGGAAATACCATAATTTTATTGGGCTTAGCTAACGGGCACTTAGCCTTGCTTCCCAAACCTGAATCAGGAAAGACGATAGTTTAAAACGTCAGCCCTGAACAAGACCTGCTCTATAACTCCAACAATTTATATTTTATTTATGCCAAAAGTATCAACCGCTGATTTCAAAAACGGCATGACCATAATCGTGAATGATCAGCTCTACACCATTATTGAGTTTCAGCACGTGAAACCGGGCAAAGGCCCGGCATTTGTCCGCACCAAACTCAAGGGGGTTGAAACCGCAAAAATCATTGACAAAACATTCCGTTCCGGTGAAACCATGGAATCAGTGAGGATTGAGCGGCACCCGTATCAGTTCTTATATTTTGACGGCAGTTTATATCATTTCATGCACACACAAAGCTTCGAACAGGTAGCACTTGTGCCGGAAATAGTTGACCGGCCGGATTTCATGAAGGAAAGTCAGGAAGTAACGATCTGCATCAATGCCGAAGCCGGCAAAATTTTATTTACCGAAATGGCTGATCACGTCGTACTTAAGGTAGCCCAAACCGATCCTGGTGTAAAAGGAGATACGGCACAGGGAGGCTCCAAACCTGCTACACTTGAAACGGGTGCTGTAGTTCAGGTACCTCTGTTTATAAATGAAGGCGACCTGCTCAAAGTTGATACCCGTACCCGGTCTTATCTCGAAAGAGCAAAAAACTAACCATAAAAAAACGGACTCTTCTCATGGATTTAACAGTAATTGAAAAGCTCCTGAAGCTTATATCTGAAAGTGAACTCAACGAAGTTTCTATTGAGGAAGGCAACCTCAAGGTAAAAGTTAAAAAATATGCCGACCCTGTACCTGCACCTGTTGAGCAGGTTTATTATGCAGCACCGGCTGCGGGAGCTGCACCCGCTGCTGCTCCCGCACCGGCTGCAACGGCACCCGTTGCAGCTGACAAATCAGCTGAGGCATCTGCAGCAGGTAAAGGCGAAACCATCAAATCGCCTATTGTTGGTACCTTTTATGCGGCCCCTTCACCTCAGGACCCCGACTTTGTTAAAGCCGGTGATGTGGTGAAGAAAGGCGATGTGCTTTGCATTGTTGAAGCCATGAAAATCATGAATGAAATTGAAAGTGAGGTTTCCGGCAAAATCGTAAAAGTGCTCGTTTCCAACGCTCAGCCCGTAGAGTTCGATCAGCCGTTGTTCATTATCGAACCCAACTAAACTGCCGATGTTTAAAAAAATTCTTATTGCGAACCGGGGTGAAATTGCGCTTCGTGTAATTCGTACCTGCAAGGAAATGGGCATCAAAACTGTGGCCGTCTATTCCACAGCTGATGCTAACAGCCTTCATGTTCGTTTTGCTGATGAAGCCGTTTGCATCGGACCGCCAACTTCAAAAGACAGCTATCTGAAAATTCAGCGCATTATTGCTGCTGCTGCAATCACCAATGCCGAAGCCATACATCCGGGCTACGGCTTTCTTGCTGAAAATGCTGAGTTTTCAAGAATCTGCGAAGAGCATAATATCAAATTTATCGGGCCTTCCCCTGATATGATCACCGCTATGGGCGACAAATCGACCGCCAAGGCCAACATGATTAAATTTGGTGTTCCCGTTGTGCCAGGCAGTGACGGTAATATTTCTGACCTTAAAACCGCTGAAGCCATTGCTAAAGAAATCGGTTACCCGGTTATAATAAAGGCAACAGCAGGCGGTGGCGGCCGCGGCATGCGTATCGTGCTCGAACCCTCTGATTTTAAACGCAATTTTGATTCAGCACGTCAGGAAGCCGGTAGTGCGTTCGGCAATCCTGAAGTCTATATTGAAAAATATATTGAAGCCCCAAGGCACGTTGAAATTCAGGTACTCGGCGACCGGCACGGATACATCACCCACCTTGGTGAGCGCGATTGCTCGCTGCAGCGGCGCCATCAAAAAATCATGGAAGAATCCCCCTCTCCGGTTATGGAACCATGGCTCCGCGAGAAAATGGGTGATGCAGCCGTTAGAGCGGCCGAAACTGTAAATTATGAAGGTGCCGGCACAGTCGAATTTTTGGTCGACAAAAACCTGGATTTCTACTTCATGGAAATGAATACCCGTATTCAGGTTGAACACCCGGTAACGGAGGAAGTAACCAACGCTGACCTGATCAAAAATCAGATTGAGGTTGCATACGGCCTGCCACTTGCACACAAACCGCTCAAAATGCGCGGCCATGCTATTGAATGCCGTATCAATGCCGAAGACCCCGAGTTTAATTTCCGACCCTCAGCCGGCAAAATAACAACCTTCCACCTGCCCGGCGGGCACAGTGTTCGTGTTGATACCCACGCCTACTCGGGCTATGTTGTGCCCCCTTACTACGACTCCATGATTGCCAAGTTAATCGTAAGTGCCCCAACACGGCTGGAAGCGATCGCCCGCATGAAACGTGCCCTGGAAGAGTTTGTGGTTGAAGGGATCAAAACAACCATTCCGTATCACCTTCAGCTTATGGATCATCCTGCATTTTTGCGGGGTGAATTCACCACACACTTTCTGGAAAAAGAATTTAAATTTAATCCAAACCCTTAACAGGATACTCCAATGGGTTACCCGACTGACCTTAAATACACCAAAGAACATGAATGGGTGCGCAATAACGGCGACGGAACTGCAACTGTAGGTATCACCGAATTTGCGCAAAGTGAGCTTGGCGATATCGTTTTCGTTGAACTCAATGATACCGGCGAAACATACGATCAGGATGAGGTTTTTGGTACTATTGAAGCTGTTAAAACCGTATCTGATTTATTCATGCCTGTAAGTGGTGAAGTAGCCGAGCACAACGAAGCTCTGGCTGACAATCCCGAAATCGTTAATGAAGAACCATACGAGGGCGGCTGGCTCATCAAAATCCGCATGTCTGACGAATCTGAGTTAGACGACCTGATGGATGCTGATGCCTATCAGGAAATCATTGCCTGATTCCCTTTCCGGCATTACATGAACAACCAACTTCCGCAATCCTAAAATAACAACAAAACCCCGTATTATACGATGCGGGGTTTTGCTGTTCTGTGAAGGACTGTTACTCACTACCGCCTTACCTGCCCTTACCTGATGATAAGCACCCAACACCCCTGGATTCTGATTCTGGACTTCGGTTCGCAATACACCCAGCTTATTGCCCGTCGCCTGCGGGAAATTAATGTTTACTGTGAAATACATCCCTTTAACGCCGATCTGAGTTCCTTCAATAGCTTTCCTCCAAAAGGCATAGTGCTCTCCGGAGGGCCTATGAGCGTTAACGAGCAGGGAGCACCTCATCTCAATACTCATATTTTTTCATGGAATGTGCCCGTGCTGGGGATCTGCTACGGCTTGCAAATCATCTCACATACTGAGATGCCCGGTAGCGTAGCCCGTTCAGACAAACGTGAATTCGGTAGGGCTGAGTTGCTTATTGACGTACCTTGTAAGCTTTTTGAAGGCCTGCCACAGGCCTCTCAGGTATGGATGAGCCACGGTGATAAGCTCAACGATCTTCCTGAAGAGTTTGAAATTATTGCACATACCGTTAACGCGCCTATCGCAGCGGCGCGGCACAGCAGCAAGCCTGTGTATGGGGTACAATTTCATCCGGAAGTGGTGCACACCGAATTTGGGGCACTCCTGCTCACCAATTTTGCCCGCAATATCTGCGGCCTTGAAGGCGACTGGACACCGGTTTCATTCATTGAAGAAACTATTTCCAACATCCGAAGAATGGTTGGAAGTGACAAGGTAATTTGTGCGCTTTCCGGCGGTGTTGATTCCACCGTTACAGCGCGGTTGATTCACCAGGCTATCGGGGATCAGCTTCTTTGCGTTTTTGTAGATAACGGACTCCTCCGGAAAAACGAATTCGAAGAGGTGCTCGCCATGTACACAGATGTACTGAAACTCCCGGTGCGAGGTGTTAACTGCAAAGCAATGTTTATGGAACGGCTGGAAGGCGTGAGCGATCCGGAAAAGAAACGCAAAATTATCGGCAACACCTTTATAGATGTGTTTGATGCTGAGGTAGCTCATGACAGCAGCTTCACCTGGCTTGCTCAGGGCACACTTTACCCTGATGTAATCGAAAGCGTGAGCTTTAAAGGACCTTCAGCAACCATCAAATCTCATCATAATGTGGGTGGTCTGCCGGAAAAAATGAATCTCAGGCTTCTCGAGCCGATGCGAGAGCTTTTCAAAGATGAAGTTCGTGCTGTAGGCCGTACGCTCGGTATTCCTGAGTCATTTATTAACCGGCACCCTTTCCCGGGTCCCGGCCTGGGCATTCGGGTACTTGGCGCGCTGTCTGAGGAAAAACTCGATCTGCTGCGAGAGGCCGATGCTATTTTCATTCAGGGCCTGCGCGAAGCCGGCCTGTACGACAAAGTCTGGCAGGCCCTTGTAGTGCTGCTGCCCGTTCAGAGCGTTGGCGTAATGGGCGATGAGCGCACCTACGAGTTCACCGCTGCCCTAAGGGCAGTTACAAGCGTTGACGGCATGACAGCCGACTGGGCACAGCTTCCATGGGATTTCCTTTCTGCTGTTTCAAATCGTATTATTAATGAAGTAAAAGGGATAAACCGCGTTGTTTATGATGTTAGCTCAAAGCCACCTGCTACGATTGAATGGGAATAATCACCTTTTCCATACACATACCCACAATGGGTTTTTAATCATGCCGACTTTCAAAATTATACTCTTTATCCTCTTTCTGTTAAGCTGCACCCTGCCATCAGGCCTGCATGCGCAAACACACAGTACATTTGAGCAAGACCGTTTTGCTGACGGTTTGAGCCATTACAGAAACCTAAATTACGAAAGAGCTGCAGAAGCTTTCAGAGATGCACAGCTTTTGCCTGAATCCCGCCTGATGCTGGGAAATACCCTGTTTAAGCTTAATCAGATGGCTGAAGCAGAAGAAATACTGGAAAGCCTGCGATCAGATCAATTAGGTGAACTTTCGGAAGAGTCAGGTTATAGCCTCGCCCTTGTACATTTTGCAAATCGGCATATTGCACGCGGCCTGGAACTCCTTACAAGCCTTGAAACCACTTTTGACCCGCAATTGGCTGAAAGGGCCCGGGAAACGGCACTTATTTGGTCCGCTTTTCTGACTTTAAACCAACGCATTCAGGCGCTTGACCAAACTACGGATTACAAAACACAGCTTCTGCTTTTGGAAACCGGTATTGATATCCACCACCGGGATGAAGCAAGGCAGCTCATAACAAAAGCCCTTCAGCTTGGCATGAATCGTCAGGATACGAACGCCCTTCGTAACCGGCTTGATAACAGAATTGCGCGCAATACTTCAGGAAGAACTGTACAAAACGGCTTAACCGTTTTCGAAGTACCGGAAGGCTTTGTTTACCGGATCGCCGTAGTTTTACCGCAACAAAAAAGGGCTGACGATGCCTTTGCAGTAAGCAGAGCAATGTATAACGGTTTGCTTCTTGCTGTAAGCGAGTTCAACCGTTCAGAAACGGACACACAAATTGAGCTCCGTTTACTCGATAATGAAAATGCTACCCACGATTCGACCCTTGAAACAAGAAGTGACCGGTTTTATCGGAACATCTCAACTCAACTTGAGAACTGGCAGCCAGACCTTATTTTTGGGCCTTTATTCAGTGAAGAAGCAGCTATACTTGCGCGAATCGGTCGAACATTCGAAGTTCCGGTACTCGCTCCGCTTGCTAATTCTGAAGACATGACCAACAGAAACCCCTGGATATTCCAATTAAACCCAACTTTCCGTGAACGCGGCAGGTTGATGGCTGAAATTGCGATCCAATACCTGGGGCACCGTAAAATTTCAATCTTGGTTGATGCCAATTCCATTGGCGTTACTGAGGCCGAAGCCTTCCGGCAACGCGCGTTAGAACTTGGCGCTGAGATACCTTATTACATAAAAGAGGATTTTCAGTCACAGCGTTTTGATATGAGTCCGTACAGCCGACTTTTCACAAGTGATCCGCTACTGCTGAATCTGGATGAAGATGAGCTGGAAGATTTTTTAATGTCATGGACCCAAAGTGATGCACTGTTTATGCCTGTAACAGGCAATGCCGGGCGCACCATTATTGATCTTATGATGACACAGCTCATGGCTCTGAGAAGTAATGTACAGCTGATAGGTTCACAGGAGTTTGGCGGGATGAACCTTAATCAGCAGGCGGCCAGAAGATTTCGGATCGTTTATAGTGAGGTTTTTGATAAAGACCCATCAGACCAACGCTCAGACATTTTCATACAGGACTTTCGGAATGCATATGGTACTGCGCCCGATATGTTTGCAACAATAGGTTATGACAGCGGTATTTTTATTACTCAGGTTCTTGCACTGAGTGCAAATCCTGAGCAAATACGGCAGGCAATACAGCTCCATGAAGGTTACCGTGGAATAGGTAAACGTTTTGATTTCAGAAACAGTCAGATTAACAATGCGCTTATTCCGCAACAATTCGACAGAAACGGATTTGTGAGAATCAATCTCGCGCCAGAACCCATATATGATCCAACTGAACTGACACAGGCCTCCCGAAGAATAACAGAACTTTTGACAGACCTTCAGGATGAGTATGAACCGTCTGATCTGCTTCAAAGCTATTACAGATATGTGAGGCAAAACATACCGGCTCAAAATGAAAAAATGCACGAGCTTTTTCAACTACTCAGCCTCTTTGACCCCGCCGAAATCCCTTTTATGGTCAGAGGGTACAGACTCGAAGATTTTGAATAACTGATATTGCTATATCATATTACAAAATAGCTGTGTGAGCCGTAGACATTTCTACCGCTGCTCGCACAGATTGGTTTCAGGCAGACAAATTAAATAGCCAATCGCAACATACTTAATCAGATAACAGACTTTTCTATTTGCGCAAGAACAGTCTTACAGTCTGCGCTGTGTTTCCGGTTATCTCTACTACTGCGTATGTAGGTTTGCCGCGCAGGTTACGGGAGTATTCCACGATGAAGTGTTTAATTTCACTGATCTGATGTCCGTCAGTTTCAGGGAAAACGTTGCCAAACTTTTTCCGGAATTTAGCTATAAAAAATCCTGCGCTGCTCCTGAGATCCGTTTTAACTTCATTTCGCTTCAGGGGAAATGACCGTTTCATTCACATGGGAAGGTCTTACGCCCAACTTCGTGCCCGGTGTCTGCATAACCATCCATAATACCTCGCATACTACTCCGGGACAAACCACTTTTATTCAATAATCCTGCCTTCGCCTCATTTACATCCAGATGCCCGGTTCAGTCTTTGGGTTTCGTGTTGGCAGGCAACATGAAACCATCGGTAATAACTGATAAAGCTTCATCAAATTCCCAACAGACTTATTTCGACAAGAGCTGAAATTAAACAGCAGCTTAATTCAGATTCCGTCTTACAATAGACATTCTTAGCTCTCCAGTCTTAGGTTAGCGATACGAACCCCCAACTGTGTACTCTCAGCTACCTCGTTAGCTGCTATGCAGAGCACAAAAAAAAAGCAACATTCTAAAAGAATGTTGCTTTTTTGATTAGCAGATTTAATTAAAAATCCTGAGGTGGTGGTGTCGGACCTGTTGGAGGTGCCGGTGGACCACTTGGAGGAAGTGACATTAAAACACAAGATACTCTCGAGTCAAACTCAGTACACTTCAAAGATGGTTTTTCATATGTTTCTTTCATCATCTTATTTATTTATGGTATGAAATTATTAGAATGATTTGGTCAAACTTAGATTGATATTTAAGCATCTGCTACTATCAACCTTATTGAACCTTGGTTGATTGTGAACTTTTATTTAACCAAAGTCATCTTGCGTGTTAGTGTATGACCACCAGCCTGAAGTCTGTAAACATATACGCCGCTTGAAAGGTTTGAAGCATCGAAGTTTACAGTATAAGTTCCGGTTTGCTGGAATCCATCTTGCAGGGAAGCAACTCTTTGCCCCATAAGATTGAAAACATCCAAACGAACATCTGAAGGGCTACTCAGTGTATAGCGAATTGTGGTTGCCGGGTTAAACGGGTTTGGATAGTTCTGATCCAGGGAAACCTGCAATGGTGCTTCAATACCTTCACCAATGCTCACAGGGCTTCCTGCTACTACATTAAGTAAAAAGCGTGATTCCGAAACGGATGCAATTACTGCTTGTGGTGTAAGCGTCCATTCAACAGATGGCTCATCTGAAGTACTTTGCGCAACATCAATCTGTACAACTGCACTTTGATTGTCACGTAAATCAATTACTTCACCGGTGTAAGTATCCGTGATTGAGAACTGCCAGTCTGAAGGAAACTCAGAAAGACCGCTCCAGCTTATTTCAAATTCACCTGACTGTTCGAACCAGCCATTGTTGCTGAATTCAAGGTTTCTGAGTACAAGCGGAAGTGTGTATGTACCTTCTGCGGAAGTTACATTATACATTCTGTTCAGTGCACCATCCTGATCCAGTACCGCAAACTCTACGTAAGGAATACCATCCATTGGGGCAAGTGCCAAACCGTTGGAGGTTTCGAACTCACTGAATACAACCATTGCATTACGCTCACGCTCCTGTCCGACAAGCTTTGCATTCAATCCCAGAGAAATAACTGATTCTGATGGATTGCGGGTAAGCAGGTTAGAGTTACGATCTGGTCTTTGAGCTGATGCAGGAACCGTCATTTGAGTTGCTCCGCTTCTTTCAGTTCTGATGAAGAAACCCTGAAACGGTGCAATACGGCCGTCAAGTACAACATCGCCAGTGTTGGTGTCGCCGTTCCAGATACGGTAACCAGGCTCGCTTACTCTTGGGTCATAAACATAAACCACAGGATCAATGTCAGTAGAGTTAGCACCGAAAACATCCTGCCAGTTAATCGGGAAAATGAAGCTGTTGGAAGCTAACGACCATCCGTTTCTTTGTGGATGGATTGCAGCCTGATAATTATCAGTAACCATGCTTCCTTCAACCAGAATATTCTTGGGGAATCCCTGCTCATCAACAGGCTGACCGTCAAAATCAGCACTGAAAACATAAACTGCAAAACCGGTACCCGTTGGAATAGCGCTGTCCATGTCAGGAAGTGCTATCCAATCGTTTATTGTTAGGTCGTAAGCAAAGATATTAGGATTTGCAGAAGCTGGGTTGTTCGAGCCTGGCACACCCTGTGTCCAGATAGATCCAAGCAGCGTACTGTAATTTACATCACTCAGTGAACTACCTAAATGTCTCCATCCTTCTACGTTAGACGCATTCCCGATTTGAGGGCCTGCAAATACAGTCCGGCTCACACCGTTTAGGAAAGGCATTGATGTTAATCTGCTTATCCGCCAGGTATCTGTGAAATCCCACCCTGCATTGGTAAATGTAGATCTGGTTTTCATCTGCTGAGTAGTTCTTGCCTCACCTACATCTACGCCACGGCTGTTCAAACCTGACACATCGCTGTTCCAGAATGAACCCTGAACTGCTCCGATAGGCAAGGTTCCTGAGAAAGATCCGACAAGTCCTCCTGTGCGGTCTACACGGATACTTGTATCAAAATCCATTACCACAGATGCATAGCTCTTAATAATTTGTGCACCATCCATACGACCTACCAAACCACCAACGCTTAGACTATTTGATGCTCTGTCAAGTACAGTAATGGTTCCTGTAGCATAGCTGTTTCTTATTTCAGTAGCAGTTTCTCTAATTGCGCCAAGTAAACCGCCTACACCATTCTCGATGGCTGCAGTTGAGTTTTCAACAATAATATTTGCTGAACTGTAGCTGTTCACAATGGAAGTAATCTGCTGCATGACACCAACCAAACCGCCCGCATTACCATTACTACCGGAACGAACAATAACTGTTCCGTCAGAGTAGCTGTTTCTGATTTGCGAAGAGTTTTCCATGATACCGATCACACCTCCGACACGATCAATACCTGATACAGTAGCTGAACTTGAGTTACCGTCAAAAACAGGAGACCCGCCGCCAAACCGTCCGACAATACCGCCCACGCGAATATCTCCAACGATTTGACCGCTTTCGACATGGTTGTTGCGAAGCAAAGTTCCAACACGGGCGCGACCAACTATTGCAGCTACCCCGATCGTATTTGAAGCTGAAATGTCAACTTCAGCCATCGTAAGATTTTCAATTGTTGCGTTTTGCGTTACTCCGAACAGAGCAAAATGGTCATTTAGCAACGATAATGCGCTCACATCGATCTTCAGACCACTTATTGTAAAACCATTGCCATTGAACACTCCCTCAAACGGAGGCAGGGCCAATGATGGACCGCCAATCGGCAGCCAACCGGCACCGTCTCTGTAAAAAAGTCCGCCAACTTGAAAATCGGCTGCATCGAATACAATATCATTGTTAAGCACAAAATGAGATGTGAGGTTGTTTCTCACAGCATCTAACTGCTCTTTAGTCTCTATCTGAAACGGTGAAGCCGCAGAGCCATCGCCGTCTGCAAACTGAGCTATCGCAATTGCTGGAGTAATCATCAGCAAAGCGAATAACCCAATCACAACTGACTTTATAGTAGTCTTGTAGGTATTTGCCATCATATTTGTCTGTTTTTTGTTTGTTTGTGGACCCGTACTTATATGGTTTTGGCCTGTTTGAGTGCTGTTGTTTACAGCATTCACCCGTATTTCAGCCAAACTATACACAGCCGTAAAAGTATAAAAACAATTCATCTTAAGCAACTAACTGCTATACTTTTCTTTTGAATCAGAATCAGCTTTGTTTAAGTCAAATTACCCTCCAATTAATCAGCATTCATAAGTCCGGTCACCTTAATTTTGGCTAATTAATGAGTTCTTTTAATTTTTTACCTAATCTGTTGGCAGTCTTTCATTTAAGAAGCACGTTAACCCTGCTGCCTGCATTCGGTCGCTGTAAAACCGTGCAAGTCGTCTCACCGCTTTTAGATTAAGATTCATCTTTTTTTTACTCCGGCCTCATGTGCGGGAAAAAGAGCACATCCCGGATAGATTCCTGATTGGTCATGATCATCGCCAACCGGTCGATGCCGATGCCGAGGCCTACTGTGGGGGGCATTCCGTATTCTAGGGCGCGCAGGAAGTCTTCATCAACCGTCATGGCTTCATCATCGCCGCCGGCGCGCAGGCGGGCCTGCTCCTCGAGGCGGTTACGCTGATCAATCGGGTCGTTCAGCTCCGTGAACGCATTGCAGACTTCCTTCCCGTTGCAAATGAGCTCAAAACGCTCTACGAGACCTTCCTTGCTGCGGTGCTTTTTGGCCAGCGGACTCATCTCAATCGGGTAATCCGTAATAAACGTAGGCTGAATCAGCTTTGGTTCAACATATTCGCCGAAAATTTCATCGATAATTTTTCCGACGCCCATCGTGTCATCGGTGCCAACTTTAAGCGATGCGGCAATTTTACGTAGCTCAGGTACTTCAAGGCCAAACAAATTGTGCCCGGTCGCTTCCTCAATCGCATCCAGCATGGTTACACGGCGCCATCCTTTTCCAAAGTCGATTTCATGGTTTCCAACCGTAACCTTAGTACTTCCATGGAGTTCGAGGGCTACTTTTCCAAGCATTTCCTCCACAAAATCCATCATCCAGTTATAATCTTTGTACGCAACGTATAACTCAACCTGTGTGAATTCAGGATTATGAAAACGGCTCATGCCTTCATTTCGGAAATCTTTGGCAAATTCAAAAACGCCGTCAAAGCCGCCAACTATAAGTCGTTTTAAATAGAGCTCGTTGGCAACGCGCAGGTACAGTTCCATATCAAGCGCGTTGTGATGGGTCACGAACGGGCGGGCTGAGGCACCTCCGTAAATCGGCTGCAGGATGGGCGTTTCTACCTCAAGGTAGCCGCGATCAGCCATAAAGCCGCGCATCACCCCGATCATTTTGCTGCGCTTGCGGAATACTTCGCGCACATGCGTGTTCACCACAAGGTCAACATAGCGCTGACGATACCGCAGTTCTTTATCCGAGAAGGCACTGTAGGTCACTTTTTTGCCGTCTTCTTCGGCTTCTTTGGCTACGGGCAGCGGACGAATCACTTTGGTGAGCAGTGTAAATTCCTCGGCATGCAGGGTCAGCTCTCCGGTGCGGGTTCTGAACAGGAAGCCCTTCACCCCAACAATATCACCCAAATCAATCAGCTTCTTGAAGATATCGTTGTAGTAGCCCTCGGGCAGGTCGTCGCGGGAAATGTAAACCTGAAGCACGCCCTCACTGTCCTGAAGGTTGAAAAACGCGGCCTTGCCCATAATCCGGCGGGTCATCATCCGGCCGGCAAGGGAAATGCGCTGAGCCTCCGGCCCGGCCTCTCCGTCAGTGATCCAGGCCTCTTCGTTGGCCTTTACCTGTGCCGTGTTGTGCGACACTTCGTACACGTTGGGATACGGGTTGATGCCTTTTTCAATTAACAGCCGCAGTTTTTCGCGGCGCTGTGCTTCGAGTTCGTGTTGGGAGAGTTCAGGCGTTTCGTTGCTCATAGCGATACTTTTCTTTTTTCTGTTGGAGGCGGCCCGATATGCTTTCAACGCCACATCTGCCGCCTGCATGTTTCTGATTAATAGGTATGGTTTTGATGCGCATCCATGGCGTCAATTCCCGGCTGCTTCCGCTTTGTCGCCCGGGGTCTGATCGAAAACGCTGAAGACAAACAGCAGCCCCAGCAGCGCCATGGTGAATCCGGCTACGCGGGTGTAGGTTTTGTGCAGCCGGTCAAACTCCAAATGAGCCACGCTCTTCAGGGCGTTTTCGGTGATTGAAAAATCGATGGGTACCGTTGACCTCAGCTCCGTGAGCCGGCCTCCGACCCGGATGGCGTAGTAGTAAAAGGCTGCCGTTACCAGCAGCACCACAATTGTTCTGAAGATGAGGTTCCGGTCCGTTCCGGCTTTGGTGTTCCAGGCCAGCACCATGCCGATCACAATAAGAAACAGGCTGAGGGATTCCATCATATTAAGCCGCAAAATGCTGTTGCCGGTCAGCTCGCCGCCAATCGTGCGGTACGAAACCGGCTGCTCGGGCATGGCAGGGTTCGAGCCCTCAAGTTCCCACTGCTGCGCAATGCCGAAATTAACGGGCGCCACGCCGTAGCCCAGCATGATAAACCCGCCGAGCCAGATGCCTGCCCCAAGCAAGATCAGCAGTTTCGACCAGCGCGCTCCGGTTGATTCCATCTGTGTGTTTAAAAGTCGGTTCAAAAAAGTTAGATTGCGTCGTCAACAAGCTGTGAGGGCCAATAAATCCAAAAATGCCTGTTCACAGCCGTTTCCACGCAAGTTTTACAAAATACGAAATTTTCAGGCGCATTTGAGCATCCTTTTCCGACACCGCCCGCCTTCGCAACCCGGCAGCATGGTGCTGCTCGCCGGCGGATTTGAGCCCGACTGCAGCGCCTACCGCGGGCTGCTGCTGGGGCAGCTGTTGCAGCAAGCCGGCCTTCCGGCGGCAGCGCCGGTTCTGGAGCGGGAGCAAGGCGGCAGACCCTTTCTGCGCTCCGGCGCACGGATCTGCCCAGTTTCGGTAAGCCATACCAAAGGCCTGTTGCTCGTAGCTCTCTCAACCGGTCCCGAAATCGGCCTTGATGCCGAGCACCGCGAACGCCGCGTGCCCGAGCGCCTCCAAAACCGCATCCGCTCCCTGAGCCGGCCCGCCCCCGAGGAGCACATCCCGCCCCTCACCCTCTGGACCCTCAAAGAGGCGTTCCTGAAAATGACCGGCACCGGTCTGCGCCACCCCATGAATCAGGTAAATGCCCGCCGCACCGGATCACATCATTATATATGTACCACCCTCAGCAGCACAGCTGAGCCCGTTGAAGCACAGCTGCTGAGCTTCGTGTGGCGCGACTACCGCATCGCTCTCTCGGTCCGCATCCCGGCCTCAAACTCCCTGCCCCCGCCCGATTCTTCGCGTTTGTGAGCCAAAGCCTGCTTATATTTGTAGCACGTTTTTGCAGTACAAATCCATCCCAATTTATTTGACATTCGACTCCTTCCTACCCATGAGCATTCCTTCTTACAGCCGGGAGCAAATCCTTGCCGGCCTCGACAAACACAGCCGTCAGGCCGATAACCGCGTGCGGGTTCTCTATGCCGGCCGCTACATCAAAGACTTCAATTTCGACGCCATGTGCCGGCTCTACACCAACATCCGCGGCGAACATTACGACGACGTCATCATCATAGAAGCATTCCCCGGCGAACACCCGCACCTGCTGCCCATGGTGAGCGTGCCCTCCTTCAGTACCCCGCTGGGCGAAGTGCCCGTAAACGACGCCCTCCGCAACGATTTTTGCGATGAAGACGACGATTTCTTCATCGATGATGCCGGCTACACAGATGACATGGCCGTTCACAACCACCTCATGATGCTGCAGTGTACCCTCGATTCCTTCCGGCTGCTGAGCATTCAGATTGTTCAGGCGCAGTCATCTATCGTGCGCGAACTCGCCAACGCCGTTTCCGAGCTCATGCGCGACCGCAACGCCCTCGTTATCGCCTGCGCCGACGCTTCCTCCTCTACCCCGGCTCAGCTTCAGAAGCTGCAGGATTACATCAACGGCAATTCGTTTTCCCGCATCAAAAACTACCTGAATACCGGTGATGCCGGCATCAGTGGCAGCGCGCCGGTTTCGGCCGCAAGCATGATCGCCGCCGAGTGGGAGCTCGAAACCCACCTCCACATCCCGGATACCGAGAAACCCGTTTGCCTTGCCGGCTACGCGCAGCTCAAAAGCCGCTCAAACTGATTCCCGCCGTCCGCCCTGCCTGCCCCATCCGCAAATATCATCCCCTGTACGATTGCCGGCAGCGGCAAACTTGCCCGCGCCCTCGCCCGTGCCATTTCCGAAAATGAACACAACGGCGGCGGGTTGCGGCTGAGCGGCATCTTCGCACGAAATAAAACCGCTGCAGCAGCAGTCGCACGAAATACCGGTGCACCGAAATACGGGCAAATCACAGACATCAGGCAGCTCGAAGGGCTGCTGCTGCTTTGTGTTTCGGATGATGCCCTCCCTGCCGTTGCCCGGCAGCTTGCCGGAATTCCCGCAGCCGGGGGCGCCCTCGTTGCGCACCTTTCCGGGGCACTTGACCTAAGCCCGCTCGCGTCCCTTCAGCAGCGGGGCATCGCCACCGGCTCCCTCCATCCGCTGCAAAGCTTTCCCGAAGGCGCCGGACCCGAAACCTTTCGCGGCATTTACGCAAGCCTGCTGGGTCCGCCGGAAGCAACCGCGCAGCTGCACCGGCTGGCGTCGGAACTCGGCTGCACCCCGCTTGAGGTAAGCGCGCAACAAAAAAAACAGCTCCACATCGCCGCCGTTTTCGCCTCTAATTATATGGTAGCGCTCGCGCACCTTGCCGGGCGAAGCGTGCCCGGTCTCGCGCTGCCCGTAACCGAAGTGCTGCGGCCCCTCATGGAAACCACGCTGCAGAACATTTTCGCCAAAGGCCCCACCGCAGCCCTCACCGGACCCGTTAGCCGGGGCGATACCGGCACCGTAGAAACCCACCTGCGCACGCTCACCGCCGATCCGTTTTTGCAGGATGATACCCTCCCCGCCGCCTACCGCCTGCTGGGGCGTGTCGCTGCGTCTCAGGCACTCAGCGACGGCCGCCTCAGCCCCGAAACCTACCGTGAACTCCTCACCCTGTTAAGCGAACCCCATGGCAGTGCCGGCTGACTTTTACGAGCGCGTGTACGAAGTCGTCGCGCACATCCCGCACGGGCGCGTAACCACCTACGGCGCCATCGCCCGGCACCTCGGCATCGGCCGCAGCGCGCGAATGGTCGGCTACGCCCTCAATCAGACCCTGAAAAGCGAGGGACCCGAGCTCCCCTGCCACCGCGTCGTGAACCGGCTGGGGCAGCTCAGCGGCAAAACTTACTTCGGCCCCGGCGTAATGGAAGCCCTGCTGCGGCAGGAAGGCATCGTTTTTCTGGATGATGACACCATCGATCTCGACCGGCACTATTGGGATCCGGCGGAGGTTCTTTAACTTATCGGGGGATGTGTTTCCGGGCAGTTTTCACCCACCACATCCGACAATAACGCCGTAACAGTCCCGTAAGCACGCCATCCTAAACCCAATCCTATGTTTTCATTTTTCAAAGGCCGGAAAAAAAGCAGCGAACCTGCGGAAAAAAAATCAAGCAAACCCGAGCTGCCGCACGAAATCCGGATCGAAGAACGCGAAAGGCCGCTTTTCGGGCGGGCGCTGCAGCTCTATATTTTCGTACATCACGTGCCGCACGAAAAACTGCCCGACGAACTCGCCGCGCAGCTGCGGCACACGAGCAACGCCGTTTACAGCCTCATTTTCAACTGGCTCAAAGACGGCAAGCCCTCGCTCGAATACATGGAATTTCTCAACGAGAAAGTGACCGAGCTCCGCAAGCTCGGTCCCGGGCAGGCCGCCCACTTCGAGATCCCCCCCGCACAGCTACACCACATCGAACTGCAGCAAATCGTGCGCATGCGCTTCCTCGACGAAGACCGCGAACACCCCGTGTACATCCGCTACGTAAAAGCCGAAGGCCGCTGCCGCCACAATGTAGAGAAGCCCTGATCCCTGATCCCCGGCAGTGCTTCACATCGCTATTTTTGGGGGGGAACTCCGTGCGCATCACGGTCAGCACAGCTTGTGGATAATCCCAACTCAACGGAATGCCCCGTGCTTTTTGGGATTCCGGCGCCCCGCTGCAATACAGGCAGTTAAAGAAAAAACCAAAAATCCGCGCAAATCCGGCCCAATCCGCAAAATCCGCGTGCCATCCACGCCCCGATGCGTGCAATTCCCCACTTGAGAGGGGATTCACCCGCATTTTGGGCATTTTGGTGCTCATAAGCGCTGGATTGGCTGTGGGTTGGTGTGTTTACCGGTTTTTTGGACATCTCGGTGCTTACAGGCGCTGGATTGGCTGCGGGTTGGCGTGTTTGCTGTTTTGTGGGCATTTCGGAGCTCAGAGGCTTTCCTTTTCCAGCGTCTGAGAAACAAAAATCCGCGCAAATCCGGCCAAATCCGCAAAATCCGCGTGCCATCCACGCCCCGATGCGCGCAATTCCCCTCTTGAGAGGGGTGCCCGGGTGAGCGCAGCGAACGGGCGGGGTGTGACCGCCCAGATGCCGGATTCGCCACGGCTGACACGGGATCCTGCATCAACCTACTTATTTTTTTTAAGAACGGATTCATAGCTCACCTCCCCTGGCCCGAAGTGAGTCATCATGCAGCCAGTTCCCGTCTGATGAAATGCCAAAATTCATAATGATGAATTCTGCAAGCTTCATCATCTCCTCATTCAGTCGTTTGCGGATTTTGACATCTCTGATGCTGTAAACATACAGGTCCAGGCTTTCAAGATACGCTGTTCTCGCTGAGTCGTACTCGCCTTTGTGTGCGTGTGAATACCCGTCAATTTCTATCACCACACCCAGCTGCTTCGCATAAAAATCAACAATATAGGGACCTATATTCTGTTGACGGTCAAAATCAATATTATAGAACTGCCCCCTTTTTACACGGTTCCAGAACAAAACTTCGGACAAGGTACTTTCATTGCGGAGTTTCTTGCTAAATGGTTTCAAATGCGTGCTTTTAGGCAGTTCTGAAACCTTTCTCTCCCCAATTGGGATGTCGTTGATATGGGTTATGATTTTAACCATTCGACCTCCGGAAAGAAAAACAACAACAACTGATTACACCCCGATACCCATCCACGCCCCACTGCGCGTAATTCCCCTCTCGAGAGGGGTGCCCGGGTGAGCGCAGCGAACGGGCGGGGTGTGACCACCCAGATGCCAGATTCGCCCCGGCTGACACGGAGCTATGCCCAGAGGTCGATTTTAATGCACCGGACCAGGGCGAGGCTACGATGGTCACACCCCACCCCGACCTCAAAAATACCGGCCCAAAACCCCGATA